>NZ_QUCG01000038.1:0-35371 GCF_003473645.1 Prevotella sp. AM23-5
TTTCTCAAGACTGGCGAGATCAGCGAGGCTGCCCAGGCTCCAGGTTTGGCTGATGCCCGCAAATGCCTGGACATAGATAAGTTGACCGTAGCGGAAAAGAACGACTATGTCCGTCACATGGAGAATCTGCGCTATCAGCGCAGCGTTATCAAGACGGGTTATGATGATGGCTGGCAGGAGGGTCATGCCGATGGCCGAGAAGAAGGTCGTGCCGAAGGTCGAGAAGAAGGTCGTGCCGAAGGAGCCAAAGATGAGAAGAAGGCCACTGCCCATCGCCTTCTTGCAATGGGCTTGTCTGCCGAGCAAGTGGCAGCAGCAACCCAGTTGTCACTAGATGAAATCAAGAAATTATAGCTGCTTTTTGAAAAAGATAAAGGGAGATTTCGCCAAGAAATCTCCCTTTGTCAGCTGTTCGTCGTTAATCATTTCATTGAATTTTTCCATCATTATTGATATTTAAAAGTTATTACTTGTTTTTATCGGTGCAAAGATAAGAAGAATCCGGCATTCCACCAAATCACTCAGTCAATGCGGCGATAGATGGAGTCTATTCATTTAAAGGTTACAACCTGATGCCGTATTTCCTGATGCCTTCTCCCATCATCTCCTCCGGAATGAATATCTTGAGGGTATCGACTAGGGTGTTCAGCATCCGCTCACGGATGTAATCCTCCCTGATATAGAGCGATATGCGCCGCTGCGACAGATAATCTCCTTCTATCTTTCTTACATTCCTCTTCTGCTCCTCACTCAGGAAGGGGAGGTGCATCTCTGGAATGATGGTGAAGCCACCATTCTCATCCACTATCCTTATCAGGGTCTCGATGCTGCCTGCCTCATAGATATGATGACCCTTGCTGCGCGCCTTGCAGAACGAAAAGGCACTGTTGCGCAGACACTGTGCCTCCTTCATAATCCACATGTTCTCATACTCCAGATTCTCTGGCTTGAAAACAGGGAGCTTGCGCCAGCAGCTCTCGGCAAGATACACATAGAACTTCTCCGTGTAGAGCGGTATCTCCAGAATGCCTTCACGGATATTGTCGGAGATGGCTATGCCGGCATCCGTCTCACCACGAAGCAGGGAATCGAGCATGAAATCAGCCTTCAGTTCCTGAATGTTGAGATCCACCGATGGATAGTTTTCCTGATAGTGTCTGATGAACTTGGGCAGGATGTAGGGGGCAATGGTTGGACCCACGGCGAGCGACAGTCTTCCGCCTATCTCTCCCTTATCTTCCATCACGATTTCCGAGATGCGTTCTATCTCCTGCAATGCCGTTTCTGCCTGACGGATAATCTTCTTGCCTGATGCAGTGGGAGATACGGTCTTGTTGTTTCTTTCGAAGATACGGGTATCCAGTTCTTCCTCCAGTTTCACAAGCATGGCACTGAGCGTGGGCTGCGAAACCAGGCAAGCCTCTGCTGCTCTCGCAAAATTGCGAAAGCGGTTGAGTGCCACAATATATTTCAGTTGCTGTAAATTCATATCGCTATTCTATTTATATCAGCCAAGTACAGGGCTTATCTTGCCTTGAGTTTGCAGATGAGTTGAGTCATGTTGCCCATCGGACAGAAAACACACCAGGTTCTAGGGCGATAGAAGATGGTGAGTAGCACACCCACTATCAGCGAGGTGAGCATGATGCCATAGAGACCGAAGGCAAATTGAGCCTTCCAGGGTTCTATCTCTACAGGATATGCCCAGTGCCAGGGAACATCAAAGCTCCATAGCAGGTGAATGGTCTGATGGAGATTCTCTGCACCCTTTGCCACCATCACTGTGAGGATGATCATCTGGATGAAGAAGAACATGAAGAATAGCAGGAATCCATGACGGAACCATTTGGATGATAACCATCTTGGTGCTACCTTCCTGCGCGACCATCCCAGGATGTTTCCTATTTGAAGGAAAAGCTGACCACGCCCACAATAGTTGTTGCAATATCCCTTGCCGCCTCCGAAAACAGCCATGAACAGCGGAATCATAAAACAGATGACTCCCAGCCATGCAAACACGATATTGAAGAATCCAAGGGTGAAATAGGTGGCAGATACCAGCCACAGATAATCACTCCACTTCTTGCTTTTTTGTCTTGCCATAAAAATGCTTTTTATCTGTTATCTCAATACCTTGTGCATGACTCCTGCCGGACAATTCCTTTCACAGATGCCGCAACCTATGCACAGATCCTCATTCACTACTGCATAACATCCTCGGTAGATGCTGATGGCATCCTTGGGACACACCTTTACGCAAACACCACATGCCACGCAGCGGTCGTGCTCGCTTTGAGCCTTGTATTTTGCCATCGTTTTCTACTGATCGGTTAGTTTATCCAACTGCTCTTCCAGAAATTCTGCCGCATCGGCTACGCAGAGCTGGCATTCTCTGAGGACCTTTCCCGTACCTACGCCCTTGAGAAGCCTGCACTGGGTAGCTCCGTTGCGCTGCTGGAATTGGGTCATAATCTGTCGCATCGCCTTGATAGCCTTTGCCTTATCCTTGGTGGCAAGACCCAATACCACACCTGCTCCTACGAGGGCACCGCAGGTTCCTTCCATATTTCCCATTCCAGCTGCAAAGGCATTGCCCACATTCTTGAGGGTATCTTCGTCGATACCTGTATAATCATAATAGGTACAAACCACTGCCTGGGTACAGTTATGAGATCCACAACGCTTCTTTTCTGCTGCAATTTCTTTTCTTGTTTCCATTTTTATCTTGTTTATTTGAATTTTGCTGCAAAGATACGGCTTTTATGATAGATAAACGAAAGATGTTGGCTATTATATCATAGATTCTATCTATGCATACGAGTGCATGCCCGTGAGGAAATAGTTCACACCGAAGTAGGTCATGGCGATACTCAGGAAGGCTAGGGTGATGTAGATGTGATACACCAACGGCTTGCGGAAAACAGGCAGGCTCTGCGTATGCACTACTACTGCATAAATCATAAAGGTGATGAGCGCCCACGTCTCCTTGCTATCCCAACTCCAGTAATTACCCCAGCTCACGTTAGCCCAGATGGCTCCGATGAAGATGCCGAACCCCATCGTGGTGAGGGCAGGGTAGAGGAAGAGACGGCTTAAATCCCGCAGTTCGTCGCCATGAGAGCGCATGCAGATGCCCATGATGCCACAGATGAAAGTCAAGGATAGCAGTGCATAGCTCATCATGATGATGCTGACATGGATGCTGAGTAACGGACTGTTCAATACCGGCATCATCTGTCCGATAGCAGGATCCATCTGGTTGATATGGCTTACCAGAAGGAAGAATCCTGAAATCAGGAAGCCGAATACCATCACGATACGGATGCGCAACTGCATCAAAATGCTGATAAGCATCACTAACCAGGCTACAGTCAGCATACTTTCATATCCGTTAGACATAGGTACGTTGCCGCTGATAATCCATCTCAATGCCAATCCGAAGGTTAAGGCAAGGAAGGATACGCCAAGCAGGATAGGCAAAGCGATGTTCAATACCTTGATTTCTTTCTTCTTCGTCATGCGATAGATGGTGTAGAAGAGGGCAATGAAGCCCAATGTGAGGTTTGCCATGAAGAGAATGGTGGCAAAAGGAAAGGCATTATTGATGCGTTCTGCCTTATACTGTGTAGCAGTTGGCAGCGAATTACCGCTACTAACCTCCTGATATTTCTTCATCTTGATGAAGAACTCGTTTACACGGCTGATATTTCCTGCCTTTACATCGCCATTCAGCAGAGAGAATACATTCCTGATATAGAGTGCATGCTGCTGCTCTACGGCTTGCGGCAACTTATCCACCGGTGAAAACCAGGTGGTAGTACCCGCCTTGATGAAAGGATGATTCTTGGTAGCTTTCACATTCTTGGTGAAGGTGTAAGGAAGAACTTTCAATGAGATACCTTCCCGCAACTCCATGATGATTTGTATCTTGCCATCGATATCAGCGGCTTGCTGATGGAACTTGTCCTGCTGACCATTGTAGTATTCCTGAACATACTGTCCGATGGTATAGCCACCCATCTCACGATTGAAGAAAGTATTGAGCGAAGCATAGTCAGGCAGATTCATCGCTGTTTTCATTTCTCCACTCTTGATCTTGATGAAAGGCTCGTTTGCCCAAGTATTTCCATAGAATACCCAACCAGAGAGTACCTGTTCTGCAGTCAATCCCTGATAGCTCCTGGCTCCATATATCTTCTTGCAGAAATCGAGGGCAAAGGTCTGTACCGGACAGATGCGGTCGTTGTAGAGAATATGAAGCTCGCCAAACTTCTCTGCAGTTTCCTTTGGCAATACAGCATTTTGGAGATTGCCTGTTGCAGATTCTGCATGCAGTGTCTGTATATTGCCCATGCTGAGGATGAGTGCTGTTATCAACGCTCCCTTCTTGAGCAAAGGACTCTTCAGTAGTTTGCGATAACCGCCCTTAGGGTCGAAGAGCATCCATACGAGGGAGATGAAGAGCAGTGCATAGCCAGTATAGGTGACTGGTATGCCGTATGGATCGGCATTGATAGCGAGCACGCTTCCCTTGCCGTCTTCATCGTAAGATGACTGATAAAGACGGTAAGACCGGTGGGAATATATGTTGTTCATAGAAACTTCGCCTTCGCTCTTATCATCTCCGTCTATTACGGTGAATTTTGAAGAATAGTCAGCCACGGCGTTGGTTCCATCGTGCATCTTCGCTTCAAACTTCTTCAGGCAGAGCGAGAAAGGGAGTTTCTCTTCCTTCATACCCTGCTCTTCATCCTGAGCCATATAAGTATCCGTAGGCTGACCGATGCGCAGATGAATCATGCCCCGTTTAGCCGATATATGTGTGAGCAATGCCCCGGCAAGGATGATGATGAAGGAGAGATGGAGTGCCAATGTAGAAGCGCACTTCACTTTTCTTTTGATAATGTAGAAAGCACCGAGGGCAGCGAGTACTGCCCAGATTAGAATGAACCACCATGCCCCATAGTAGTGGGCATGGGCATAATCCGTGCCCTGGCTTTTTTCCACGATGGTGGCGGCTGCCATGCATACGAGCACAAGGATGTAAAGAATGAATATAATCTTTTTAACCATACTTAGTTGGAATCTTGATAGAATTTCCGCTGCAAAATTACGATATTATTCGGAGACGAGCAAGAGATAATCCGTATATTTGTAGATTCTGATAAAAAAAGCTGCCAAATGCTTTTGATAGCCTGGCAGCTTTTCTTATTTTTGTTTCTTCTTGTAAAGGCTTAGATAGCATTGATGAATGCCACTACAGCATCACGCTCTTCCTTGGTTGCATTGTAGAAGTTGAGTGCTGATTTGTATGCATCGCTGCGCTTATCATAGCAGTGCCACATGATAGCCTCTACTACGTTGCGGGCACGGCAGTCGTGCAAACGGTCGCTTCGACCAGTCAGCATGCTTGACAAACCACGTCCCCAGAGTGGAGTAGTGCGGCACCATCCTGTGCGGATGTCGTTAGCCATGAACAGACGGTGCTGTACCAAGTCGGTGTATGGATAAATAGTCTGGTTTGGATACTTTGGCAACATGGTGTTAGGATCCTGACCTATGCTCTTGGCGTAAGCCTTGATAGCATTATCTACCCAATAGTTGTCAGAACCAGTCTTCCATGATGGCTTGTGGCAAGTAGCGCAACCCCACTGGGTGAAGAGCTTCTTACCTTCCTGAACCTGTGCGTTGTCGAGGTTACGGGCAGCAGGAACTGCCAGACCACGGTGCCAAACCATGAAGTCATAGTAATCCTTGTCGCTCATCTCTTCCTCACTATTGTAAGGAGCACCCTTGAGGAGGTACTTCTCAAAAGTAGCTGACTTGGCTGCATTGTTACAGCTCAGAATCTCGTTTACTCTCTCCTTGATACCTTCGTCAGTTCCATCTGCATAGTATGGGTGGAGTACAGAAGATTCGTCAGCACCATGCTTCTTGATATAACTGATTACTTCTGGATCTTCGCTCTGATACTTTGCCCAGGCTGGAGTGGTATAGAGGTAATGACGATCGGAACGTGTTACGTTGGTAATGTTCCAGATGGCGTTAGCACCTGGACCATCCTGCAGGGAAGCACGGGTCATGGCATAGGTAAACTTCTTCACCATCTTGGTTCCATCTGCCAACTTGTACCAGGCAGTTGAAGCCCAATCGTTAGCAGTCTTGTTCCACATGGCAGGGTTCAACTCTACGTGTTTCGCCTCATCCTGATAAACCTTCTTCATATCATCCTGGTCGATAGCATCAAGCAAGCCTGTACCATAGATACCGATGGTTGATTCCAAACGTACTTCATAGTTGACTGGCTTAGGATTGGTATTGAATGCAGACTGAGGGATAGTAACCTCTGGATACTGCAAAGCAAAAGTCTCGCCATCCTTAGGGAACTTCATAGCCAAACCGCTAGGCATGGCTGTAACCTCATTCCACTGAATGTTCATTTGCTTCTCGTCGACAGGAGCTGAGAATGGAGTCATTGCCTTGGTCTGTGGCATACCTGTAACCTCAGATATGTAGCTGTTTGCTGCGTAAGGCTTTCCGTCAGCGGTAGTACCTGCTGTAGGGTGATAAATTACGAGCAGATAGCCGTTGCCAAACTGGTCTGCCTGATACTGGTTCTGGAACTTACCATGACCATAGTTAGGATGGCAGTGGATACAGCTGCTGCGAACCCAAGCTGGGCCAAGACCCTTACGTGGAGCCTCTGTGATAGTGTAAAGGTGCTCGAAGAAATCCTCACCTTTGTTGAAACTGTTTGACAATCCCTGGTTGGTGGTAGCTGGTGTTTCTGCCGAATAACTCATACCTTCGTCAGTTCCAAGTTCGCCACCTGGATACCATTCTGATGCCTCAAAAACATCGTTTGCCTTACCAAACTGAGAGTCACCATTTAACTTGTCATTGTTTACAACACTGTTATCGTCAGAGCAGGATGCCAATGGCAATACGAGCAAGCCGAGCAATAACATTTTGCTAATTCTTTGATAAACCATAATGTTATTCTGTTTTATAATGTTTTATATTCTCGTTTTACGCAGAATAGCATCTCACCAAAAAGCGTATGGTGAGATGCTTCCTGTATGTTAGTTTACCACAAGATTACTCTGGGTTTACTTCATCAAATTTCTTACCCCAAACAGTACTTACGTACTTAACGAATGGGTAAGGCATACCGCCGATTTTGCTGATAGCGTTAGCGATGGCAGTCTCAACACGCTGACCTTCTGCAGATGCATTATCCTTGAAGAACTGATGGAAGCTATACTTAGCATTAGAGCTTGTACCATTAGTGCCACCATACCACAAGTTCTCGATAGAACGGATGTTGTTCTGGAAGTCGGTGATAGAGTTGTAGCTATATGGAGACTCTACGTAGCTGATATCACCTGCCTGGAATGGGTTGGCAATCTTGGCTGTACCTACCTCGTTAGAGATACCCCAGGCTGAACCTTCCTCCAAAGAGAGAAGCTGCTGGACGGCTGCCTTCAAAGAAGCGAACTTACTAACAGAAGTGTTGCCTGCATTCTTCATGTTAGCTGCATATGAATAGCCCTTGTCTGTCAAGTACTCAAGATCTGCTGCCTTTACTGCTGCGAGGCGAGATTCGTTTGGATTCTCAGACCATGCAACCTCCAACTCATATACGTGGTTTACCAAGTCCTCAATAACAGCCTCGGCATACTTCAATTCCTCAGAACCCTTTACGTCAGTGAAGCCTTTGTAGGTATCGTTACCCTTGAACTCAGCAACCTTACGTGGCTGTCCATCACGGAAGAGGATGAACTCAAGTGCGTGGAAACCAAGGATAGAAGCATCCTCAAGCGCAGCATCACTAAACTTACCTGTAGCAAAGTAGCTGTGGAGGAGTGTACGGTTCAATGGCCATGAGTCGATGTGTGGGTCAATATCGAAGTCTGATGCTGCACCACCGAGGAAAGCCTCGCTCTTCTCCCACAATGCACGTGCTTCCTTGAAAGCTTCGCAGGCATTGTTGATGTTCTCCTGAGTCAGGTTGTTGGTATCTACACTCTTAGGAAGAGCTGTGTGCAACTTCTCTACAGCGTCAGCCAGTGACTTGTATGTTGGCTGGATGGTATTGTCTACAGCGTTAGCACATACATTCTTCAGGTATGTTTCCTGATCTGCACTCAAATTTGCGTTGTTTACTTTGCTGTAAGCTGCACGGAGCGCATTGCAAAGTTCATCGCAGGCATCCATAGCATCCTGGCCATATGCCTTGTTTGTAAAGTCGCTGTTCTCTACTGGATCATCATCACTGCTGCATGAAGTGAAACCTAATGGCAACATGAAAGCTGCCATGAGCATTACTGCACTTTTAAAAACCTTTTTCATTTTTTTATATAAATATTTTGTTATTGATATGTTTGTTTCAATCACTTTATATTAAGTTCTTCTGTGAGAATCTTTAGAGAAACCATCCTTCATAAGCCACACCGATGTTGATGGCTGGCTCATTGTTGTACTGGCTCTTCAGGAAGCGATGTGAATATTCTGCCTTTACTACAATCTGTTTTACAGGATAGTAATTGATACCAACTGCCATGCGCTGTACGTTGGTGTAATCGTATGAAGTATTCTTGGTCTTGGAAGCGTATGGATTATAGTGCTCATAACGGCCAAATAGATACAGTTTCTGGTTGTCCTGACGGAGTTTCTCAATTTGTGAGAAGATATTATATCCTGCCTCGATACCATAGGCAAAAGCATTCTTGCTGACAAATGCAGAGTGATGGAATGGAGAGAGACCATTTAAACGATTAGTAAAGTACTTCAACTGTTTTGCATCACTCAGGTAACCATAGTCTGCCTGACCGCGTACAATCCAGTTATAATTATTGTATGTGAAGTCGATGGCTCCGATAGCTACCACACCTTTGTACTTAGATTCTGCTCCATCCTTGTTGTTTGGATAAGAGTTGCCGATGGCATGACCATAGTATCCGCTCAGACCGATGCGTAAGCCCTTGATGCAGTAGTTGTCGATACGGAGGGCTGTACCATATTTTGTTGCAATCTCTCCCTCTGTAGGAGTACCAGGACCCTTGTTGATCCAACCTGTATTAGTAAAGTTATCTGAGTTCAAGCCTGCCAGGAATTGCAATTCATATCTCCAGCCCTTTGTCTTACCCCAGAAACTGATACCTGTCTGATGCCAAGTGCTTGGGAGGATTGTATTCTCGCCTTCTGGACGATAAACAGTGAAGAAATTCAATGGCTCGTGGTAAGCGTTGTTCAAACCAACGGGAACAACGATGTGACCAGCCTTGATGTTTGCCCAACGACCGAATGACTTCTGGATCCAGAACTGTTCGAGTTCAACTTCACCGCCTTTCTCTACTTCCTGTTCCCATTCGCCACCTTCTTCGTCTTCTTTCTCATAGGCCATTCCTACGCCACCATGCTCAAACTCAATCTCGGTACCCATAGTCCAACCCTTTCCGAAGTCGTAACCCAGGTAAATTACTGCATGAGGAATATCGAAACGACCATGGCTAGGGTCATTCTTGTGCTCGTCTGCCAAACTGTAACGGCTTACGTGGTCGCTATAGAAGTTGCGACTCATGGCAACCTCGCCATAACCACCCACGCTGAGGCGCTTGCCGTTTACATGCTGCATCACACTATCGGCAGCCACAGTTTGTGCACTTGCCGTTGCCAAGCCGACAACGAGGGCAGCGGACATCAATCCAATTCTTAAACTGTTCATCTTTAATATTTTGAAATTATTGTTATCGTATAATTTTATATAAGGAAAAGAGTGCGGATATCTGCTTGCTTTCTCGACACTTTAGAGACCTAGTATCTCCTTAAAGCCCTGTAGCTTGATAAGGAATTACGCAGCTCTGCCGCTCGGGAGTGGCAATCATCACCGCGCTCTTTCTCGATTTCGGGTGCAAAGGTACGGAGTTTTAAAAAATCTTGCAATACCTAAATTTCGGTAAATATTGGCATCCCCATTTCTAGGTATTGCGGGTTTCGAAACTTTTTTGTATATTTGCAACCGAAATAAAAACATGATGAATGTTCTTGATACAAGGATGTTTGCATTTAAGGATAGAACAAGATGAAAAATCAGAAGATGTATGAGGCTGAAGACAAGATGATCAGCATCATTAGAGACAATTACAATATCTTGCAGAGCCTGGGTAGCTTCGGCATCAACCTGGGATTCGGCGACAAGACGGTAAGGGAAGTCTGCGATGAACAGAACGTGGATACCTACACCTTCCTTGCCGTGGTAAACTTTACGATAAATGGTTACAAGGAGTACGACAATGCCGACCGATTGTCGTTGCCGACCCTATTGCATTATCTCAAGGCATCGCATGCCTACTACATAGATTTCCAGTTACCTTTTATCCGTAAGGAGCTGGTGGATGCCCTTGATGAAACGGATAATCTGGCGCGACTGATTCTGAAACTCTATGATGATTATGCCCACAGCATCACCAACCATATGAAGTATGAAGAGAAGATGGTTTTTCCTTATGTTCAGGCACTTATAGATGGTAATGCCAATACCAACTTTGATATCGAAACCTTCTCGAAGCATCATATGCAGGTGGATATGAAACTGAAAGAGCTGAAGAGCATCATCATCAAGTATCTGCCTTCGGATGGACTGCACAACAACCAGCTCAGTGCCACTCTCTATGATATCTACAACAACGAGGAGTGGCTTATGCATCACTCTGAGGTGGAGGAAGAAATCTTTATTCCTGCCGTGAGAAATGCCGAGCGGAAACTGAAGCAGAATGATGTGAGTGCCAAGATTTCGAGCATGATCAATCAGACTCCGAACAGCGATGAGCAGTTGAGCGATCGAGAGAAGGATGTAATCATTGCGCTGGTTCAGGGTATGTCGAACAAGGAGATAGCTGACCATCTCTTTATCTCCGTGAACACGGTGATTACCCATCGCCGAAACATCGCCCGAAAGCTTCAGATTCATTCTCCTGCGGGCCTGACGATTTATGCCATCGTAAACGATCTGGTTGATATTTCTACGGTGAAACTCTAGTTTTGCTTAGAAAAAATGACCTTTGAAATGTTATTTTTTATAAAATGATAGTGCCTTCCCTGCTGCTTGTGGGGAAGGCACTATCATTATATGTAGGTATGTGAAAGGGTGGCATCATCATTTTGGGGGATGCCCCTAAGCGTTAAATCTTGTTTATATCCACATAACCGTGCATCACGGCATAGATGGTAAGCGAAGAAACGCTCTTGATACCCAGTTTTTCCTGGATATTCTTGCGGTGGGTAATCACGGTGGTGGTACTGATGAAGAGCTTTTCAGCTATCTCCTTGTTGATTTTGCCTTGTGCCACCAGCGAGAGTACCTCGATTTCCCTGTCTGAAAGGGCTTTCTCCCTGGACTCTGAGGAATCCATCGGCGGGATATATTCGCCGTGGGGATGTCCCGAACGCTGCAGACGGATCAACTGTCGGATGAGCTTTGATTCCGGTACGTTGACGCAGATGCAGTGGAATCCCTGCAGCTGCGAGTTGAGGTCGTTGCAGGGGGTAAGCACGATGGTATGGGGGCGATGCGCCTCTTCGATGAAGAAGTTGCGGTGAGCCAGAAGAATCTGCATCGACACGAAATAGTGCATGAAGCGTTCGGGCGCATTCGACTCAAATTCACCGAATGTACCGAAGATGCTGATCTTTACCATCGGAACGGCACTCTCCAGCAGTCCCTTGAGACCCAAGGCTGCCAGCGTATTGTTATCTACAATGGCGAGTTCGGGCATCGCCTTGCCTGCCATTGCTTTCTTCATTTCTTCGTTCATCATATTGCTGATATATCTGTTATCTGTTTACAGGAATGGGGTGAGGAACTTTGCCGCAAACCATCCCTTGAATCTTTGCCATCCGGTGCGCCACTCTCGCCAGTTCTGCTCGTTGAGCAGGAAACTGTCTTTCTTCTCCCTGTCGAAGAGACGGTCGAGCTGGTGAGTAGTGCATGAATCCACAATCACGGCATTCTCTTCGTAATCCCATCGCAGGCTTCGGGCATTGAGGTTGGCGCTGCCTACGGTACAGAACTTGCCATCTACCATGATAATCTTGGTATGATGGAAGCCCGGCGTGTACATCCATACATGGCAGCCAGCCTTCATCAGCTTGTGGGCATTATAGAATCCGCAATCGGGGGTGAGCGGGATATCGCTCCTGGTGGAGAGCATGATCTCTACCTTGACGCCTCTTTTCACCGCCCGCTTCAATGCCTTCTTGAGCTTGGGACTCAGAGTGAAGTAGGGACTGATGAGCTTGATGCTGTCCTGGGCATCGTTGATGGCATTCTCATAGAAGTAGCGGATGATATCCTTTGTGATATGCGGCTCACGGTTGATGATGCCCACCGTCTTGTGATAAGCCGTGGCGGTGGTATCGGGCTTGAGATTCTCTACCAGGTAGTCTTGCTTCTCCTTGCGGTAATACTCCTCGCCGTCGATATGCTGTCCGCTTACCTTGTTCCACATCTTGAGGAAGATCTTCTGCAGGGTATTCACCTCGCTGCCGTCGATGCGACAGTGCATATCGTGCCATTCTCCTACCACCTTTGTACCTTTTATATAATAGTCGGCAACGTTCATGCCGCCGGTATAGGCTATCTGTCCGTCGATGACTACGATTTTGCGGTGGTCGCGGTTGAAAACGGCATGCACCCATGGGAACTTCAGGGGCTTGTATTCGAAGATTTCGATGCCGTTGGCACGGATTTTCTTGAGATGCCGTTTTCGCAGCGGCTTGTTGTTGGATGAGTTTCCGAAGCCATCGTAGAGGGCTCTTACCTTGACTCCCTGCTTCACCTTCTCGGCAAGGAGGTCGAAGAGGAGTGAGGCAATGCTGTCGTTGCGGAAGTTGAAGTATTCCAGATGCACGCTGTGCTTAGCCTGACGGATTGCCTGAAACATATCATCGAATTTCTCCTGTCCGCTCATCAGGAGCGTGACGGAGTTGTCGTGGGAAAAGCTGACACCCTTCCCGCGAAGCTGGTTGACTATCAATGAATCGCTGGTCTGTGCGCTGCACAGCGAACTAGCCAGCCATAGCGTGAATGTTAATAATATCTCTCTGATTTTCATCTTTATTATACCATGCATGCATAGTGATCTACGATGCCTTTCAAATGATTATCCTTATCTACTACGAGTACCGTATGTACCTTGTATTTGTGCATGATGCGCTGAATCTCCGAAATCTTGGTCTTCGGAGTCACCATCTTCGGAGTGGTGGTCATGATGTCGCTCACGGTCTTGTTGAAGAATTCAGCCTGCCACTTCTCCATGGCACGGCGGATATCTCCATCTGTAATCAGACCGATGACACGCTGGTCTTCATCGAGCGAGATTCCCAGTCCGAGCTTACCCTTGCTCACATGGATGATGGCCTCGCCCAGATGCATCTCCTTAGGGATGATAGGCATGTCTTCGCTGCGCATCACGTCTTCGGCGGTGGTGAGGAGACGCTTGCCCAATTCGCCGCCCGGATGGAACTGGGCAAAGTCGCGTGGCTTGAAGTGGCGCACCTGCATCAGGGCTATTGCCAGAGCATCGCCCATGGCGAGGGCTGCAGTGGTACTGCTGGTAGGAGCAAGGTTGAGCGGACAAGCCTCCTTCTTCACCTTGACGGTGATGTGATGGTTGGAGTATTTTGCCAGCAGTGAATTCGGATTGCCCGTTATGGAGATGATAGGCACGTTCATGTGGAGCACCATCGGGATGAAGCGGAGCAGCTCGTCGGTCTGACCACTGTTGCTCAGTGCCAGCACCACGTCCTTGTCGGTCATCACACCGAGGTCGCCGTGATATACGTCCAGCGGGTTAATATAGAAAGCCGGTGTACCTGTAGAGGCGAGGGTAGCGGCAATCTTGGCACCCACGTGTCCGCTCTTGCCCACACCCGTAACGATGATCTTGCCCTGGCAATGATACATCATATCTACGGCTTTCTCAAAATTATCGTCCAATAAGGCGATCTGGTCGAGGATGGCCTGTGCCTCGTCTCTCAGAGCCTGTTCACCATAACTTCTTATTGTCTTATCGTCCATGATTTACTTTGAACTTTGAATTTTTAACATTGAACTTTATGATTAGATTCTCTTACAGAAGTTCCTGGATGAGAGATTCTAACTTGGCTAATTCCAGCATGTTGGCTGCATCGCTCTTGCCCTGGTCTGGGTCGGGATGCACCTCGAAGAAGTAGCCTGTGGCACCGAATGCCTTGGCAGCCTTTGCCATAGCTGGCACAAACTTGCGGTCGCCCACGGTCTTGCCATCGCCTGCGCTTGGGCGCTGTACGCTGTGGGTGCAGTCCATAATGACATTAGGTACAATCTCCTTCATATCCGGAATGTTGCGGAAATCTACCACGAGATTGTTGTAGCCGAAGCTGTTGCCACGCTCGGTGAGCCATACTTCGCTGGCTCCGCTATCCAAAGCTTTCTCAACCGGATACTTCATATCTCTTCCGCTGAGGAACTGAGCCTTCTTGATGTTGACAATCTTGCCGGTCTTGGCTGCCGATACGAGCAGGTCGGTCTGGCGGCAGAGGAAGGCTGGTATCTGGAGGATGTCACATACCTCGCCCGCAGCTTCAGCCTGATAGCTCTCGTGGATATCGGTGGTGATGCGAAGTCCGTATTTCGACTTGATGTCGCTGAGCATCTGCAGACCTTTCTCCAGACCAGGACCACGGAAAGAGTGGATGCTGGTTCGGTTGGCCTTATCGAAGGATGCCTTGAATATGATGTTGGTTCCTAAGTCCTGGTTGATGCGAACGAGTTCCTGAGCTACTGTATCCAGTAGTTCCATCGACTCGATGACGCATGGTCCTGCAATGAATGTTGCCATAATTATAGTATTTATTGTTATTTCTTCCTTAATTATATCTCTATTTGCGTGCAAAGTTATTAATAAATCGTGAAAAACCCAAGAATAATGTGCGTTTTTTAAGATTATCAGCTTGATGAAGTATCTTTTTTTTCTTTTCTTTGCGATATTTCACCGAAAATCATTACATTTGCAGTGCATTTAAAAAATACGACAATGAACATACTCATAGCAGACAGTGGCAGTACTAAGACCGACTGGTCGTTGATAGACGGACAAGGTCAAGTAGTGATGACTTGCAAGACGCAGGGCATCAATCCTATTCATATGCAGGATGCCGAAGTGCTTCAGATACTGAAGTCGGAACTCATCTTGCCGGAATCACCACAGGAAGTATATTTCTATGGCAGCGGTGTGACCGAGGCGATGAAGCCCCGGATGAACTCTCTCTTGCAGCAGGCTTTTCCTGGAGCCCAGGTAGAGGCTGAGGGGGATATGATAGGAGCGGCAAGGGCGCTTTTCGGACATCAGCCGGGAATGGCATGCATTCTGGGCACTGGTGCCAACAGTTGTCTTTATGATGGTGAGAAGATTGTGATGAATACGCCGCCTCTTGGGTATATTCTGGGTGACGAAGGTAGCGGTGCCGTCTTGGGCAAGCTTTTCCTGAATGGTATCTTCAAGGGCAGTCTGCCTTCGGCTATCAAGAAGAGGTTTCTGGAGTGGTCGGGACTGGATTATCCCGGTATCATCAACAAGGTGTATCGTGAACCGTTGGCAAACCGTTTTCTGGCTTCCATCTGTCCTTTTATTTCTGAGCAGATAGCAAAGGGAGAGAAATATGAGAACGGCAGTGATGAGCTGAATGAGGCAATGGCACTGTATCGGGTGGTATTGAGCAACTTCCATGCTTTTTACGAGAACAATCTCATACCTTATATCCAGTATGTAAAAGCCAGCCAGGAGGATATCTCGCAGTTGGAACCTGGCGTGAAAGCCTGGGATTCTTCTTTGGGAGAGGGGATTCCGATGATAGGGTTCGTGGGAAGCATCGCTCATTATTTTGAAGCTCCCCTGAGAAATGTGATGGAGGATGAGCATCATCTTCATATTGTCAAGATCATGCGTGCTCCGATGGAAGGTCTGATAGCCTTTCATGCGAAATAAATGATGAAGTGAGGGTGTGTCATAAGTCTAGATAATGGCAGCCGAGGACGGGCTGAAAGCCCAAAAGCTCCTAGCCCAGGGCATCGCCCTGGGTAATGTTTGCAAAAAGCAAAGTCGCCCTGAAAGGGCAAAAGCTTTGAAATTGAAAGCTTTTGCCCTTTCAGGGCGACAAGTTTACATCCACAAATACCCAGGGCGATGCCCTGGGCTAGGAGTTTCTGCCCTTTCAGGGCGTGTGGATGCAAAACACACTCTTCTTTCAGGGCGTATTGGATGTGACTTATACCCCCCCCCATTTGTTTTACTTGTTGTTGAATTCGCGATGTCATATACTTATTGCCTTATATTAAATATTGATTTTTTTTCGTTTTGCCGTGATAGTACGTTTATTAAGCAAAAAAGTACAAGGGTTATTCAGAAAATAGTGCTAACTTTGCAACCGTAAAACTTAATAATCCTATTGAGAGGATTTTGGGTGAACGATAACAGTTACGAATAAGCAATAACTAACATTTATAAACGATAAAAACAATTAAAACGAAATGCAGAAGGTTTATAGGTTAATAATTATAGGTGTTCTGATGAGTGCGCTCGGCTCTCTCGGGCTGAGCGCGCAAATCAAAGGCTACAATATCGTAGTGAGTGTGACTCCTGATCATCAGGACTGGAACTACAAGGTAGGCGAGAAAGCCAACTTTACGGTAAATGTCAGGAAGAGTGGTACTCTCTTGAACAATGTGAAGGTAAATTATGAGGCTGGTCCTGCTATGTTTCCGGATGTGAAGAAAAGTACCACCCTCAAGAATGGTGTGATGAAATGGAGCGGAAGCTTGAATAAGCCGGGCTTCTACCGATTTAAGGTTGTCGCTCATGTGGATGGAAAGGATTACGAAGGACTCTGCACCGCAGGCTTCTCTCCCGAAAAGATTCAGCCTTATGCCCAGGAACCGAAAGATTTTGATGCTTTTTGGAAAAAAGCGTTGGATGAGGCTCGCAAGACCGACCTGAATATTACCAAGGTGTTGCTTCCAGAGCGCTGTACTCAAGATAAGAATGTATATGAGATCAGTTACAATAACAACCGGTGGGGCTCTAAGATGTATGGCATCCTGAGTGTTCCGGTAAAGGAAGGCAAATATCCAGCCTTGCTCCGAGTGCCGGGTGCGGGTGTACGTCCTTATGCAGGTGATACCTATACCGCGCCATCCAAGTGTATCGTTTTGGAAATCGGTATTCATGGCATTCCTGTTACGATGGAACAGAAGGTGTATGATGATCTCCTGAATGGTGAACTGAACGGCTATTGGGATACTAATCTCGAAAATCCAGACCGTAACTCATATAAGAGAGTCATCACCGGAGCTGTGCGTGGAGTGGATTTCATCGCAGCGCTTCCAGAATGGGATGGCAAGACCATCGGCGTAACGGGTTCTTCGCAGGGAGGATTCCTCTCTATTGCTGTGGCTGCACTCGATAAGCGTATCACATTCCTGGCTCCTGTGCATGATGCCATGTGTGATTATGAGGCTGAAATTCATGGAGTTGCAGGCGGTTGGCCTCATTACTTCTATAAGGAGAACAAAGCTCAGGGCGCTGCCTGGAAGGAGACTAAGCTCACCGAACTAGAAAAGGCTAGATTGGAAGGTGCCCGCTATTACGATGGTGTCAACTTTGCCCGTCGCATCACCGTTCCTGGATGGTATAGCTTCGGATATAACGATGAGGTGGTTCCACCAACTTCTTCTTATGGATTATATAATAGTGTGAAAGCGCCAAAGACTCTGAGCCTCTATCAGATGACCGGTCATTACTGGTATCAGGAGCAGTGGGATGAATGGCAGGCTTGGATTATTCAACAATTAACTAAATAAATTTATGTTAGGAAAAAGAATATTGATCAGTGCTGTTTGTCTGCTGGCTATGCAGGGAGCTATGGCACAGGTAGATGGTGTCACTGGTGCTTCTGTTCAGACTGCAGGTACATCTTGCAGCAAAGACAAAAAGGTTTGCAGCAAAACACCAGCTGAACAACTGAAAATTCGTCTGCAGAAAATATTAAACAAGGGTATTATGTTGGGTCATCAGGATGACCCTGTGTATGGTACCACCTGGAAATGGGATGAAGGAAAGAGCGATGTGCTTCTTACTACTGGGGATTATCCCGCAGTAATGGGATTCGATCTGGGTAAGATAGAACTCGACAGCAAGGAGAACCTGGATGGTGTTCCGTTCGACAGAATGCGCCAGGAAATCATCGCTCAGTATAAAAGAGGTGGAATCGTTACCTTGAGCTGGCATCCTTGGAATCCGGCAACAGGCGAGAATGCCTGGGATCCAAAGGGAGATGCTGTGGTTGCCGTCCTGGATGGAGGTGCACAGCAGCAGAAATTTGACAGCTGGCTCAAAAAAGTATCAGACTTCATCCTTTCTCTCAAGACTAATGACGGCAAACTCATTCCTGTAATCTTCCGACCATGGCATGAAATGAATGGCGGATGGTTCTGGTGGGGCGCCAACAGTTGCACACCTGCACAATACAACCAACTTTATGCAAATACCTATCACAGACTTACTAAAGCAGGGTGCAGCAACATCGTTTGGGCATGGTCGCCAAATCTCGGAAGCGAGAAGACCGTCGAAGCTTTCTTGGAGCGCTTCCCAGGAGAACAGTATGTGGATATGGTGGGCATCGATATCTATGAGTTTGATAACGATGATGCTGCCTATCAGCAGAATCTCTCTGCCAGCCTGGATGTCATGATGGCAGCGGCAAAGAAGGTGGGTAAGATTCCTGCCCTCACCGAAACCGGTTGCCGGGGAATCTCTCAGAAGAAAGACTGGTTTACGAAGACCCTTTGGCCTGTTCTCCAGAAGTATCAGGTAAGCTATGTGCTCTTCTGGCGCAATGCCTGGGACAAACCTCAGGAGGAGGCTTATCTCCCTGGAGTAGGTGATGGAGCCATCGTCAATGACTTCAAGGCATTCAAGAACGAAAAGAAAGTCCTTTTTGTCAAAGACATCAAGAAAGTTAAGTGAAGAACGAAGAGTGAAGAATTCAATAGTCTTTACTAATCATAAAGTTCAAAGTTCAAAGTTTAAAGTTCAAAGTAAAAAATATTATGACTACATTTCAAGAAAAAGTGAAGGCTCTCCGTGCTCATCACGAGGAATTGTTGAGCCGCAAGAATGAACCGGTAGAGTGGGGCAACGGTATCTACGAGAAATATAAGAACCCAATCCTCACCGCAGAACATACTCCACTGGAGTGGCGTTACGACTTCGATGAGAAGAGCAATCCATATCTGATGCAGCGCATCATGATGAATGCTACGCTGAACTCTGGTGCTATCAAGTGGAACGGCAAGTATCTCCTCGTTGTACGTGTGGAGGGTGCCGACCGCAAGAGCTTCTTCGCTGTAGCCGAGAGCCCTAATGGTATCGATAACTTCCGTTTCTGGGATGAACCTATCACCATGCCTGAGGATGTGATTCCTGCTACCAATATCTATGATATGCGACTCACCGCCCATGAGGATGGCTATATCTATGGTGTGTTCTGTGCAGAGCGCCACGATGATGACCAGCCAGGCGACCTGAGTGCTGCTACTGCTACTGCAGCTATTGCACGTACCAAGGACTTGGTAAACTGGGAGCGTCTTCCAGACCTGAAGACCAAGAGTCAGCAGCGCAATGTGGTTCTTCATCCAGAGTTTGTAGATGGCAAATATGCTTTCTATACCCGTCCACAGGATGGTTTCATCGATACAGGTTCAGGCGGTGGTATCGGTTGGGCATTGGTAGATGACATCACCCATGCGGAGATCAAGGAAGAGAAAATCATCAATGCCCGTCACTACCACACTATCCAGGAGGTGAAGAACGGTGAGGGACCTCATCCTATCAAGACCGAAAAGGGCTGGTTGCATCTCGCTCACGGTGTTCGTGGCTGTGCCAGTGGTCTCCGTTATGTGCTCTATATGTATATGACCTCTCTCGAGGATCCTACAGAGGTCATCGCAGAACCAGGTGGATACCTCCTCGTACCAGAAGGTCCTGAGTATATTGGTGATGTGATGAACGTAGTGTTCACCAATGGTTGGATTGCTGATGAGGATGGCAAGGTATTTATCTACTATGCTTCTTCTGATACGCGTATGCATGTAGCTACCTCTACCATCGACCGTTTGGTAGATTACTGCATGAATACTCCAAAGGATGACTATCGCACTCAGTTCTCTGTAGAGAAGATCAAGGACTTGGTGGCTAAAAATAAAAAGACTTTAGGTAAATAGGTGTCAAGGTATTAAGATTGTAGGGATTCTCAACCTTCGTCCGTATTCTTAATATGGACGAGGGCGGAATCCCTTTTTCGTAAAGTTCAATGTTCAAAATTCAAAGTTCAAAGTAAAAATGGCTAGTTTAAAGGAAAAAGTTGCTTATGCTTTGGGCGATGCCGCTGCTGGCGGTATCGTTTGGAAGGTGATGTCTATCGCTTTCCCTCTGTTTTTTACCAATGTCTTCGGACTCTCTTTTGCCGATGCTGCCGTGCTGATGTTGGTGGCTCGTATGTTTGATGTGGTGACCGACCCTCTGATGGGTAGTCTTGCCGACCGTACACAGAGCCGCTTCGGTACCTATCGTCCCTGGTTGATTTATGGAGCCGTTCCTTTCGGATTGGTTTTCGCGCTCCTGCTCTATACGCCTGATTTCGGTCCGGTGGGCAAGCGTATCTATGCCTATGCCCTCTATCTTCTGATGATGGCGATATATACGATGGTGAATGTACCTTATGGTTCCCTGCTCGGTGTGATGACCGAGGATGATGACGAGAAGAACCAGTTCTCATCCTTCCGTATGGTGGGTGCCTATGCGATGGGATTCGCCACCTTGCTCTCTTTCCCATATCTTCAGGAGATGGTGGGCGGTACTGCTACCCATCAGTATGCTGTTATCGGTGCCATCCTGGGTGTCGTTGCAGCCGTGATGACCCTGGCTTGCGGTCTTCTTACCAAGGAGCGGCTGAAGCCGAAGAGAGCAGAGAAGTTCTCCTTCCGCCAGTTTGCCGACCTGGTACACAACAAGGCTTGGCTCTATATGACCGCCATTGCCGTATGTACCAACTTCTTCAATGGTTTCCGCTATGCAGTAGCGGGTTATATGTTCGATTACTGTCTGCATGGCAATGTCACCATCGAGGGATTGATCATCAACTACACGGTGTTCATGGCGTTCGGTGAGGTAACCTGTATGATTTTCGGAGGAGTTTCACCTTGGTTCACCCGTGTAGTAGGCAGCAAGCGGATGGCATTCTTCTGGGCAGCAACCCTCTGTCTGATACTTTCATTGGCATTCTTCTTTATCCCGATGGATCCTGCATATATCTGGGTGATGATAGCCCTCGTGGTGTTGACCTCTGTAGGTATCGGTATCTATTCGCCACTGTTGTGGTCTATGTATGCCGATGTAGCCGATTATCATACCGATCATTTCGGAACCTCAGCTACTGGTCTCATCTTCTCCTCAGGTACCATGAGCCAGAAGTTTGGTACAGCTATTTCCGGTTCGCTCATCGCCCTTTTCCTGGGTTGGGCGGGTGCCAATATGATTACCGACAAGATGGGTAATACCATGATTGATCCAGCCAGTGTCACCGATTCTGTGCTCACCATGGTGTGGTCTTTGTTCAGTCTTTTCCCAGCATTCATCGCATTCCTGCTGATGGTTCTTGCTTGGAAGTTCCCTATAAAAAAGTAATAATATGGAAAATCTGAAAAAAGCAATGAAGGATGTGTTGGAAAACAACATCCTCAACTATTGGATTCACAAGGTAAAGGATGAAGAGAATGGTGGCTTCTATGGACGTGTCGATGGCAACGACCAGGTACATCCTGAAGCCGAGAAAGGTGCAGTAATGAATGCCCGTATCCTGTGGGCCTTTTCTGCAGCCTACAGGGTATTGAAGAAGCCAGAGTATCTGGAGGCAGCAACCCGTGCCAAGGAGTATGTGCGTGATCATTTCCTGGATAAGGAATATGGTGGCATCTACTGGAGTGTTGATTACAAGGGCAATCCGCTTGATACCAAGAAGCAGACCTATGCCATCGGCTTTGCCATCTACGGATTCTCCGAGTATGCGCGTGCTACAGGTGACAAGGAAGCGCTGGATATTGCCATCTCGCTTTATCACGACATCGAAAAGCATGCCTTCGATGCCAAGAACAATGGATATATTGAGGCGCTGACCCGTGAATGGCAGCCTATCGCAGATATGCGACTCTCTGATAAGGATGAGAATGGTTCCCGTACCATGAATACCCATCTGCATATCATCGAGCCTTATACCAATCTCTATCGTGTGTGGAAGACCGAAGAGCTGGAAAAGAGCATCCGCAATCTCCTGGATATCTTTACCGATAAGTTGCTCAATCAGGAGACCTATCATCTCGACCTCTTCTTCAATGATGAGTGGGAAGGTAAGAGAAACATTGAGAGTTACGGTCACGATATCGAGGCATCCTGGCTGCTCCACGAAACAGCGCTCGTCTTGGGCGATAAGGAAGTACTCCATAGGATAGAACGCATCATCCGCCGCATTGCCGATGCTGCTGATGAGGGCTTGCGCCCTGATGGAAGCATGGTATATGAGCATTGGAAGGATGGTGATCGGTTTGATCTCCAGCGCCAGTGGTGGGTACAGTGCGAGAATATCATCGGTCATATCGATCTCTATCAGTATTTCCGTACGGATGAGAATCTCGAAGTGGCCATCCGTTGCTGGAACTATGTGGCAAAGCATCTCCTGGATCTGCAGAACGGAGAGTGGCACTGGGCTATCCTCGAAGATGGTACGGTGAATAAGGAAGATGATAAGGCGGGCTTCTGGAAGTGCCCTTATCACAACTCTAGAATGTGTCTCGAACTGATAGAGCGTGAATATTAGAATATTCATAGGTATAGTTGATTGTTAGGTTGAGTCTTGCAGCTTTCACTGCTTACGCGGTTTTTCTTCTTTCCGGAGAATAATTTGCGTAATTTGTGAAAACTGTGAGACTTTTTTTGTTTATTCCGAATAAATATTGTATATTTGCAGTCTGTAGAATTGGGACTTGCCTGGAGCCAGCCTCATTCTGTATTCAAGATTCAATACTCAATATAAGAAAAAATGTACATAGCAGTAGCAGGAAATATCGGTAGTGGAAAGACCACGCTTACCAAGATGCTCTCCAAGCATTATGGCTGGAAACAGTACTTGGAGCCAGTGGCAGAGAATCCCTACATCGATGACTATTACAAGGACATCCCCCGATGGGCTCTCAATATGGAGGTCTTCTATCTGAAGCAGCGATTCAAGAATCTGCTTGAGATTCAGCATTGTAAGGAGACTGTCATTCAGGATCGTACCATTTTTGAGGGCGTGTATGTCTTTGCAGCCAATAATAGAAAGATGGGTAATATGGACCAGCGCGACTTCGATACCTATATGGAACTCTTCGAGTCGATGATGGAAGTGGTTGAGATGCCGGAACTGATGATTTATCTCCGTTCTTCTGTACCTCATCTTGTGAAGAATATTCAGAAGCGAGGTCGTGATTACGAGCAGAAGATGCCTATCGATTATCTCGAGGGAATCAATCTTCTCTACGATGATTTCATCATGAACAAGTATAAGGGTAGGGTGCTGGTAGTAGAGGTGGATAACCTAGACTTCGAGCATAATCCCAAGCAGTTTGGAGATATCATCGACAAGATAGATGCCAAGCTCTTCGGCCTCTTCTCTTAAAAGTAAAAACGTAAAAAAGTAATAAAATGCATATAGCAATAGCTGGAAATATAGGAAGCGGCAAGACTACCTTGACCAAGATGCTTGCCAAGAGATATGGCTGGAAGGCAAACTTCGAGCCGGTAGATAACAATCCATACCTTGCCGATTATTACAAGGATATGGAGCGATGGTCGTTCAATCTTCAGATTTACTTTCTGAACAAGCGATTCCACGATGTGGTGGAGATTTCCCGTTCGGAGCAGACCATCGTGCAGGATAGAACCATCTTCGAGGATGCGCGCATCTTTGCCCCAAATCTCCACGATATCGGCATGATGAGCGACAGGGATTTCAAGAACTATACCGATCTCTTCGATTTGATGATCAGTCTGGTGAAGCTTCCAGACCTGATGATTTACATCAAGAGCAGTATCCCGACCCTAGTGAAGCACATTGAGAAGCGAGGCAGAGATTTCGAGAAGAGCATCCGCATCGACTATCTCCAGGGCTTGAACAACCGTTACGAGGAATGGATCAAGGATTACAAGGGCCGACTCATCATCATCGATGGCGATACCTTGGAGTTTGCCGATAATCCTGAGGATTTCCGAAAGGTTACCGATCTCATCGATGCCGAATTGTTTGGCTTATTCAAATAATAGTTTGGCTTATTCAATAACAGAAACAACGTATATTCGCCAGTGTCGGATGCCTGTCCGCCACTGGCGAATGTGTATCCATATACAGTCGGATACATGCCCGATACAACCTATTTTTGCATCTAATAACCTTTTTTTTGCCCGATATTTAACATTTAACATTAAAAATTATATTCTTTCAGAAATATTTGCTACCTTTGCAGCCGCTTAGAAGCAATTAAACAAAAATAACGTTATAAAAATTTTTATGAACTTTACACTATTTATCACCGTTTTGCTGACGGCTGTAACCTTGGTGGTGGCTGCTTATGTCATCGCAAAGTTGATCGGTCCTCGTTCATACAATCCGGTAAAGGGTGAACCTTTTGAGTGTGGTATTCCGACACGTGGCAGCTCCTGGTTGCCATCACACATCGGCTACTATCTCTTCGCCATCCTTTTCCTGATGTTTGACATCGAGACTGTAATGCTTTACCCATGGGCAGTTGTAGTTAAGCAGTTTGGACCAATGGCTCTCGTGAGCATCGGGTTCTTCCTGTTGGTATTGGTATTTGGCCTTGCATACGCTTGGCGGAAAGGAGCATTGGAATGGAAGTAAACAAAAGAGCCTCTATCAAGAGTATTCCTTACGACGAGTTTAAGGACAATGACACCCTCGAAAAGATTGCGCAGGAGCTCAATGAGGGTGGTGCTAACGTGGTAGTCGGTTCACTCGATGCTGCCATCAACTGGGGACGTAGTAACTCACTCTGGTCATTGACCTTCGGTACTTCTTGCTGTGGTATCGAGTTCATGGCTGTAGGTTGTGCCCGTTACGACTTCTCCCGTTTCGGTTTCGAGGTAACCCGTAACTCTCCACGCCAGGCAGACTTGATCATGTGTGCCGGTACTATCACCAATAAGATGGCACCTGTGTTCAAGCGTTTGTATGATGAAATGGCTGAGCCAAAGTATGTGGTAGCTGTGGGTGGATGCGCCATCTCTGGCGGTCCGTTCAAGAAGAGCTACAATGTGGTTCGTGGTATCAGCGAGTTGGTTCCTGTGGATGTTTACATCCCTGGCTGTCCTCCACGCCCTGAGGCAATTCTTTACGGTATGATGCAGTTGCAGCGTAAGGTAAAGGTTGAGAAATTCTTCGGTGGTGCTAACCACAAGATGACTCAGGATGAGAAGGATCTCTCTATGAGCAAGGGTGGTCTTCGCGGCTTGAGCAACGAGAACCTCTCTGACAGCGAGAAGCTCGGACACAAGGAGCCTATCATCGTAACTGAAGTACCTGAGGATTTCGACCCTCAGAAAGGTCTAACTGATTAATATAATAAGGTATAAGAACATGAAACTGAATAATATTGAATTGAGTTTTGATAATTTCGCCTCAGAAATGGCGAAGTTGAAGAACGAGAAGCATTTCGACTACCTTGTTACCATCATCGGTGAAGACTTCGGTGAGGAAGGTCTCGGATGTATCTATATTCTCGAGAATACTCAGACCAGCGAGCGCTGCTCAGTAAAGACCATCGCCAAGAAGGTGGATGGCAGTGATGTGATTCCTACAGTTATTAACCTTTGGAAGGTGGCTGACCTCCTGGAGCGTGAGGTATTCGATTTCGTAGGCATCAAGTTCTTGGGTCACCCAGACATGCGCCGTCTTTTCCTCCGCACAGATTTCCAGGGCTATCCATTGCGCAAGGACTTCGATATGAGCCCTGATGCCAACAAGTTCCCTTGCACTGATGAGCCTGAGGATGACTTCACCATGGAGTACTCCCTGAGCGAGGATGGTCACTTGGTTGCTACAGAGAAGCGTCGCTTCGACGAGGATGAGTATGTTGTCAACATCGGTCCTAACCACCCATCTACCCATGGTGTGCTCCGTCTGCAGACCGTTATCGATGGTGAGACTGTGAAGCGCATCTATCCACACCTCGGTTATATCCACCGTGGTATCGAGAAGATGTGGGAGAGCATGACCTATCCTCAGACCTTGGCATTGACCGACCGTCTGAACTATCTCTCTGCGATGATGCACCGCCACGCTCTGGTAGGCGTTATCGAGGAGGCGATGGGTATCGAACTCTCAGACCGTATCCGCTACATCCGTACCATCATGGATGAGTTGCAGCGTATCGACTCACACTTGCTCTATCTCGGCTGTACCGCACAGGACTTGGGTGCCTTGACCGCATTCCTCTACTGCATGCGCGACCGTGAGCACGTATTGAACGTCATGGAGGAGACCACTGGTGGCCGTCTGATCCAGAACTACTACCGTATCGGTGGCCTTCAGGCAGATATCGACCCTAACTTCGTTCAGAACGTGAAGACCCTCTGCAAGTATCTCCGTCCGATGATTCAGGAGTACCTCGACGTATTCGGCGACAACGTGATTACTCACAACCGTCTCGAAGGCGTAGGTCCAATGAATCTTGAGGATTGTATCAACTATGCCGTAACTGGTCCTGCCGGTCGTGCTTCAGGTTGGAAGAACGATACCCGCAAGCGTCATCCATACGATATGTACGACAAGGTAGAGTGGAAGGAAATCACCCTTACCGGTTGCGATTCAATGGATCGTTACTATGTACACATCCAGGAGTTGTATCAGAGCTTGGACATCATCGAGCAGTTGATCGACAACATTCCAGAGGGTGAGTACTACATCAAGCAGAAGCCAATCATCAAGGTTCCAGAGGGACAGTGGTACTTCTCTGTAGAGGGTGCCAGCGGCGAGTTTGGTGTATATCTCGACTCAAAGGGTGACAAGAGTCCATACCGTATGAAGATGCGTCCGATGGGTCTCTCACTCACAGGAGCCTTGGACCCAATGCTCCGTGGTCAGAAGATCGCCGACCTCATCACTACAGGTGCAGCAATCGATTTCGTAATCCCTGATATTGATAGATAATTATGTTTGATTTTAGTATAGTAACAACATTCATTGACAATCTGCTTCGCCAGACCTTGGGTCTGGGCGACTTCCTGTCGATTCTGATTGAGTGCGTGCTCGTGGGTATCTGCATTTTGACAGCATACGCCCTCATTGCTATCGTACTTATCTTCATGGAGCGTAAGGTGTGTGCCTACTTCCAGTGCCGTCTCGGCCCTATGCGTGTAGGTCCTTGGGGTATCTTCCAGGTATTCGCCGACGTGCTCAAGATGTTGATCAAGGAGATCTTCGCCGTGGATAGAGCTGACAAGCTGCTCTACTACATGGCACCATTCCTCGTGATCATTGCCTCTGTAGGTACTTTCTCATTCCTTCCATGGAACAAGGGAGCTCATATTCTTGACTTCAACGTAGGTGTATTCCTCATCACAGCCGTAAGTTCTATCGGTGTGCTGGGTGTGTTCCTCGCTGGTTGGGCATCTAACAACAAGTACTCTGTGGTTTCTGCCATGCGTGGTGCCGTACAGATGATTTCTTACGAGATGTCACTCTGCCTCTGTTTGATTTCTGCAGTAGTTCTCACCGGAACCATGCAGGTAAGCGGTATCGTTGAGGCACAGACTGGTGCTTGGAACTGGTTGATTATCAAGGGCCATGTGCCAGCAATCCTGGCTTTCCTGGTGTTCCTCGTAGCAGGTAACGCTGAGGCTAACCGTGGTCCTTTCGACTTGGCTGAGGCTGAGAGTGAGTTGACCGCCGGTTACCACACTGAGTATTCAGGTATGGGTTTCGGTTTCTACTACCTGGCTGAGTACCTTAACCTCTTCGTGATTTCTGGTATCGCTTCTACCGTATTCCTCGGTGGTTGGGCGCCATTGAACATCGGTATCGAGGGCTTCGACAATCTGATGAACCTCATCCCAGGTTTCATCTGGTTCTTCGGTAAGACCTTCGCGGTGGTATGGCTCCTGATGTGGGTACGCTGGACATTCCCACGTCTGCGTATCGACCAGATCCTGAAGTTGGAGTGGAAGTATCTGATGCCATTGTCACTGGTCATCCTGATCTTGATGACCGTGTGCGTAGCATTCGGAATCCACGGATAATCTTTAATACACATTATTATAATAATAAGAAAGTATGTCTAACAATTCATATTTCGGCGGTATTGCAGCGGGTTTGAAGACCCTCGCTACTGGTATGAAGGTCACCATGAAGGAGTACTTCACACCAAAGAGCACAGAGCAGTATCCTGAGAACCGCAAGACTACACTCCACATCTCTCCACGTTTCCGTGGACGCCTGGTCTTTGTTCGTGATGAGAACGAGGCTTACAAGTGTGTGGGTTGTACATTGTGTGAGAAGTCATGCCCTAACGATACCATCAAGATTCAGACCGAGATGGTAGAGGATCCAGAGACCGGCAAGAAGAAGCGCAAGTTGGTGGATTACCAGTACGACTTGGGCGACTGCATGTTCTGCGAGCTCTGTGTTAACGCATGTAACTTCGGTGCAATCAAGTTTGTCAACGATTTCGAGAATGCAGTCTTCGACCGCAACAAGTTGGTGATGCACCTTGACAAGGAGGTATATAAGGGCGGTAGCCTTCCAAACCTCATCGAGGGTGGTGCACCATTGGAAATCGGTAAGTTTAACACCAAGACTAAGTAAGGAGGACATTAGACAATGATAACAGCTAATTTATTTATGTTCGTCATCTTGGCAGTAGTCATCCTTGGCTCAGCCATCATGTGCGTAGCTACCAAGCGTATCATGCGTGCGGCAACCTTCCTGTTGTTCGTGCTCTTCGGTATTGCAGGCATGTTCTTCCTGCTCGACTATACCTATCTGGGTGCTGCTCAGATTTCAGTATATGCCGGCGGTATCACCATCCTCTACGTCTTCGCTATCCAGTTGGTATCCAAGCGTACCCTTCAGGGTCTCCTGGAGCATGTCAAGGGTAGCAAGATCTTGGGCCGCGCACTTGTCTGCCTCGTAGGTTTCGTCACCTTGGCAGTCATCGTGTTGAAGAATCACTTTATTGATATGGCTGCATCTGTAGCCGACACCGAGGTGCCAATGGAGCAGGTAGGTTCTGCCCTGGTAGGTGCAGACAAGTATGGCTATGTATTGCCATTCGAGTTCATCTCCGTATTCCTGTTGGCATGTATCATCGGTGGTATCTTAATCGCAAGAAAGGAGGATAAGAAATGATTCCAGTACAATATTTCTTCGTGCTCTCAGCACTCTTGTTCTTCATCGGAGTCTATGGCTTCTGTACACGCCGTAACCTCGTAGCTATGCTCATCTCCATCGAGCTTGTATTGAATGCTGCCGATTTGAACTTCGCTGTGTTCAACCGCATCCTCTTCCCTGGACAGTTGGAAGGTTTCTTCTTCACATTGTTCTCTATCGGAGTAGCAGCAGCCGAGACAGCCGTAGCGCTCGCTATTATTATCAACGTTTACCGCAACTATCACAGTGACCAGGTGAACAGTATTGAAAACATGAAATTCTAAAAGACAATGGAATACAATTATGCATTTTTGATACTTCTTCTGCCATTCCTGAGCTTCCTGGTTCTGGGACTTGTGGGTATGAAGATGAAAAGACCGGTAGCAGCACTCATCGGTACCGTATTGATGGGCTGTGTATTCGCCATGTCTGTCTATACAGCATACGAGTACTTCTTTGCAGTGGGTCGTGATGCCTCTACAGGTATGTACCCAACTGTTACCGTATTTAATTTCACATGGTTGAAGTTTACTGAGTTGCTCACCTTCAACATCGGTTTCCGCCTGAGCCCAATCTCTGTATTGATGCTCATCGTGATTACCACCGTCAGCTTCATGGTTCACATCTACAGCTTCGGCTATATGGCAGAGCGTGATGAAAACTACAAGGTTGAGGAATATGAGAAGGGTATGCAGCGTTTCTACGCTTACCTGAGCCTCTTCACCATGTCAATGTTGGGCTTGGTAGTAGCTACTAACATCTTCCAGATGTATCTGTTCTGGGAGTTGGTGGGTGTGTGCTCATACCTGCTCATCGGTTTCTACTATCCAAAGCATGCTGCAGTACATGCCAGCAAGAAGGCGTTCATCGTTACTCGTTTCGCTGACCTCTTCTTCCTCATCGGTATCCTGTTCTACAGCTTCTACGTAGGAACCTTCAACTACGACTTGAATGCTCAGCCAGAGCTCAACTCTGCTTTGGCAGGTGCAGCTTGGGTCATGCCAACAGCGTTGTTCCTCATGTTCGTCGGTGGTGCCGGTAAGAGTGCGATGTTCCCATTGCATATCTGGTTGCCAGATGCGATGGAGGGTCCAACACCTGTTTCTGCGTTGATCCACGCCGCTACCATGGTTGTAGCCGGTGTATATCAGGTAGCCAGCCTCTTCCCAATCTGGGTACAGTATGCTCCTGAGGCATTGCACTATGTGGCTTACATTGCAGCCTTCACCGCATTCTATGCAGCAGCTGTAGCTTGCTGCCAGCGTGATATCAAGCGTGGTCTGGCTTTCTCTACTATCTCTCAGATTGCTTACATGCTCGTAGCGCTCGGTGTCTGCTTCGCAGTAGATAACCACCACGGTGGTTTGGGTTACATGGCTGGTATCTTCCACCTGTTTACCCACGCTATGTTCAAGGCATTGCTCTTCCTCTGCTCTGGTGCCATCATCGTCATCATCGGCAGTAACTTCAAGGAGTACATGGGCGGTCTGCACAAGTACATGCCTATTACCAACATCTGCTTCCTCATCGGTTGCTTGGCGATTGCAGGTATTCCTCCATTCGCAGGTTTCTGGTCAAAGGATGAGATCATCTCAGCATGCTTCCAGTTCTCTCCATTCATGGGCTGGTTCATGACCGTGGTAGCCGGTATGACAGCATTCTACATGTTCCGTCTCTACTACGTCATCTTCTGGGGACAGAGCTACTATGAGCTGGATCCAGAGAACCGTCGCAAGCCACAGGAGGTTCCATTCGTGATGTGGGGTCCATTGGTATTCCTCGCCATCATCTCTTGCCTCTGCGGTCTGATTCCTTTCGGTCACTTCGTATCTGCTACAGGTCAGAGCTACGATATCCATATCGACATGAGCGTGGCAACAACATCTGTGATTGTTGCAATCATCGGTATCGGTCTGGCTACTTACATGTATGCACCTAAGAAGACTCCATTGGCAGATGCTTTGGCTAAGAAAATGCCTAAGTTGCACAAGGCAGCGTTGAACCGTTTCTATATCGACGATGCTTGGCAGTTCTTCACTCACAAGATTGTCTTCGGTCTGTTCTCAAAGCCAATCGCATGGTTCGACCGTCGTGTCATCGATGGTACCTTCAACTTCATGGCTTGGGGTGCACAGGAGGCAGGCGAGACTATCCGTCCATGGCAGAGTGGCGATGTACGCAGCTATGCTATCTGGTTCCTCACCGGTACAGTGGCATTGACCCTGTGTCTGCTCGCTCTTCTTTAATGAATGTCTCACAATTAAGTAAATAGAAAAGAAATGAATTTAAGTATATTCGTCATAGTACCACTCCTGATGTTGCTCGGCCTTTGGTTGGCACGCAACGACAAGCAGGTTCGTGGTGTGATGGTAGCCGGTGCCAGCGTATTGCTCGCACTCTCCATCTATTTGGTGTTTGCATTTCTCGAAGCTCGTGAGACAATGCCAGCCGACCAAGCTCCGATGCTCTTCACCTACTGTGTGCCTTGGTTTGAACCATTGCACATCAACTATTCACTTGGTGTGGATGGTATCTCAGTGGTGATGATTCTCTTGACATCCATCATCGTGTTCACCGGTACATTTGCTTCCTGGCAGATGGAACCAATGAAGAAGGAATACTTCCTCTGGTTCACCCTCTTGAGCATCGGTGTATATGGCTTCTTCATCTCTATCGACATGTTCACCATGTTCATGTTCTATGAGGTAGCGCTGATTCCTATGTACCTCTTGATTGGTGTATGGGGTAGTGGTGCGAAGGAGTATTCTGCCATGAAGTTGACCTTGATGTTGATGGGTGGTTCTGCACTTTTGATTATCGGTATCTTGGGTATCTACTTCTACAGTGGTGCTCAGACCTTCGAAATCCTGGATATCGCTCACCATACCAATGGTGCTCATGCGATTCCTGAGAGCGTACAGAACGTGTTCTTCCCATTGCTCTTCATCGGTTTCGGTATCCTCGGTGCGCTGTTCCCATTCCATACATGGTCTCCTGACGGTCACGCAAGTGCGCCAACAGCCGTATCTATGTTGCACGCCGGTGTATTGATGAAGCTTGGTGGTTACGGTTGCTTCCGTATCGCCATGTTCCTCTTGCCAGCTGCTACTCACGGATTCTGGATCAAGGTATTCCTCGTGCTGACTACCATCTCTATCGTATATGGTGCTTTGTCAGCTTGTGTACAGACCGACTTGAAGTACATCAACGCTTACTCATCAGTATCTCACTGTGGTATGGTGCTCTTCGCTCTCTGTATGATGACTGAGACTGCTGCTACTGGTGCAATCCTCCAGATGTTGTCTCACGGTTTGATGACCGCCCTCTTCTTCGCCGTTATCGGTATGATTTACCATCAGGCTGGTACACGTGACGTACGTTACCTGGGTGGTTTGATGAAGATCATCCCATTCCTCTCTGTAGGTTATGCGGTAGCAGGTTTGGCTAACCTCGGTTTGCCAGGTTTCTCAGGTTTCGTAGCCGAGATGACCATCTTCGTAGGTTCATTCCAGAATGCAGATACATTCCATCGCGTATGTACCATCATCGCTTGTACCTCAATCGTAGTGACAGCGGTTTACATCCTGCGTTGTGTTGGTAAGATTCTTTATCAGAAGGTTCCTAATCCAAAGTTGGAGAAGCTCCACGATGCTACCTGGGACGAGCGTATCGCTGTAGCAGGTCTGATCGCCTGCGTTGCAGGTCTCGGTATGTTCCCACTCTGGGCAGAGGAGATTATCATGGACGCTGTAGGTCCTATCTTTAGTGTAATCATGTAATAAATATCAGAAGAAATGAATTACAGTCAATTTTTAAATATGTTTCCAGAAGCTTCCTTGATGGTAGTTCTGTTGATCACTTTTATTGCTGACTTCTGCAGTTCCAAGAGCGCAGACCGTAAGTGGTTCAATCCTCTGGTATGTCTCTTGATGCTGGCTCACATCTGCTTCAACATCTACCCTACAGAAGCCGCAGAGGCATTTGGCGGCATGTACACCACAGGTCCTGCTGCCGGTGTCTTGAAGACTATCCTGGCTTTGGGTACCCTCATCGTGATGGTACAGGCCAAGGAGTGGTTGAGCCGTAAGGACACAGCCTTCAAGGAGGGTGAGTTCTATATGTTGATTATCTCTACCTTGCTCGGTATGAACATGATGGTAAGTGCCAACCACTTCCTCCTGTTCTTCCTCGGCCTCGAAATGGCATCCGTGCCAATGGCTTGCTTGGTAGCATTCGATAAGTACCGTCACAATTCTGCTGAGGCAGGTGCCAAGTTCGTTTTGACCGCTACTTTCTCTAGCGGTGTGATGATCTACGGTATCTCTCTGCTCTATGCAGCTTGTGGTACTTTGTACTTCGAGGATATGGCTAACGTCATCACTGCGTCTCCATTGACCATCGCTGGTATGGTATTCTTCTTCAGTGGTCTGGGCTTCAAGATTTCCTTGGTTCCTTTCCACTTCTGGACTGCCGATTCATACCAGGGTGCACCAACTACTGTTACAGGTTATCTGTCAGTAGTATCTAAGGGTGCTGCAGCGTTCACACTCTGCGCCATCCTCATGAAGGTGTTCCAGCCAATGGTAGAGTACTGGACCGTATTGCTCTACATCGTGATTGTTCTTTCTATCACTATCGCCAACCTGTTTGCCATCCGTCAGAGCGACCTGAAGCGTTTCATGGCATTCTCTTCTATCTCTCAGGCAGGTTACATCATGTTGGCAGTGGTAGGCAACTCAGCGATGAGCGTTACAGCCCTGACTTACTATGTATTGATTTACGTAGTAGCCAACCTGAGTGTCTTCGCCATCATCGCTTCTATCGAGGAGCACAACAACGGAACTGTTCAGATGGATAGCTACAATGGTTTGTACAAGACCAATCCACGTCTGGCATTCCTGATGACTTTGGCATTGTTCTCATTGGGTGGTATTCCTCCATTTGCAGGTATGTTCTCTAAGTTCTTCGTGTTCATGGCAGCGGTACAGGGAGCTGATATCCATACCACCCTCGGTGGTTGGGCATACGGCGTCGTATTCATTGCCTTGGTTAACACAGTATTGAGCTTGTACTACTATCTGCTCATCGTGAAGGCAATGTTCATCAAGCACAGCGACAATCCGCTTCCTACTTTCCAGAGCGCATTCTCAACCAAGTTGGCGCTTGCTATCTGTACAGTAGGTATCGTAGCATTCGGTATTTGCTCATTCGTATTCGACTGGATTTCAGTTGCAGCGAATGCATAAATAATCAATAATTTATAAAAATCCCAGCAATCGGTAAAAGATTGCTGGGATTTTTTTTGTATTGTCTAAAAATAGCTGTACCTTTGCACCCGATTAGAGGCATGGTGCCTCCAAGTAAATATTAAACATTATAAAAAATGGATAAGTTACCGATGAATGATGTTCCGATGCTGGTAAGTGCCATCAACTTCCTGCTTCGTGATCACGAGTTTGATACACTCGATGAGATTTGTAATCACTTCAATGTGAATCGTGCAGCATTAGAAACCAAAATGGCTACCCAAGGCTTTGAGTGGTCAGAGCAGCAGAAGAAATTCTGGTAAACCCCACACGTCCAGAAAAGTATAGTCAGCACGCCCTGTAAGGGCAGAAGCTCCTAGCCCAGGGCAACACCCTGGGTAAAATAATTGCATTTAAAAACGCCCTGTAAGGGCAAAAGCTTTAAAAAAAATATATAAATTGTAAATTATTAATTAACTATGACACCTCCTCGACCCTTGTGGAAGTCTGTACAAGACTATGTAATGATTGCGATAGGTATGATTTCCTACGCC
>NZ_QUCG01000039.1:0-34107 GCF_003473645.1 Prevotella sp. AM23-5
TATTGGATGATAGTTGCGGATTTTAGGCTCTTTTTTCTTTTAATATCATAGAGAATAGAAAAAAAAGAGCTATTTCTCCGGTTTCTCAAAGAAAAAGTATATATTTGCAATCGAATTGCGGATATCAAAAAGATATATCGATATGAAGAAAGAAAAGAATTTAGAAAGTTTATCGGATGATGAGATTCTGCAGGGCTTCAAGGATGCCAATGCCAGAATAGTAAGGGAGTATTACTACGGATACTGCCGGGTGGCTTATTGCATCTACGACAAGCGATATGACCTGCAGCACAAGCCAGGCATGGATTTCTTCTCTCTGGCTCACGAATACTATCTCTATCTCTGCGAACACGACTTCAAGCCTTTAGAAGATAGAAAGCCAAGCATGTCGCTCAAAACATGGATGGTAAACGGCTTCCGGTTCCTGCTGCTGGATAAATTGAAGGAGGTGGTGAAGGAGCATCGTTTCGAGAGTTTCGAGGTGCGACAGGAAAGCCGCAAGATGCAGTTTGACGTGACCGACAACCAGTTTGAGCACGATCTTTACCAGACGATAGAAGATATCGGCAATTTCTATTATGGCAGAGACAGCAAGAACAGCATCATCCTGAAGATGCTCTATATAGAGGGATTCAGGGGCAAGGACGTAGCCGCCCAGTTGGGCATATCCCATTCTGCCGTTACCCAGCGTTGTCAGAAGATGATGCACGATGTGGTGATTCCTTATTTCAAGAGATACTTCGATGCATCGGAATACGGAAGCTATCTGTCGTTCGCAGAGAAAGACACATCTGTTTCAAGTGCTCCTAAGATGTCGATGCCGAGCATGATGGCTTCAAGAATGTGCTGCGAGGAAGCGGCTGAAGAAAGTAACACATTAAATAATAGTAATATGGAAGATATGAAGAAGGGAAGAATCACTCCTCGCTGGATTGATTCATTGAAGGAGAACGAGATTTTTGTGTTTGGCAGCAATCTGGCTGGCATGCATGGTGGTGGAGCTGCCCGCATTGCCCGCCTGCATTTCGGTGCCGTCATGGGCAAGGGTGTAGGCTTGCAGGGCCAGAGTTACGCCATCCCTACGATGCAGGGCGGCGTAGAAACCATCCGTCCATACGTGGAGGAATTCATTATCTTTGCCCATCAGCATCCCGATCTTCATTTCCTGGTAACCCCAATAGGTTGCGGCATCGCCGGTTTCGAAGCCGAAGACATCGCCCCATTGTTCAAGAGCGCAAAGAAGATGAAGAACATCAGCTTGCCGGAGAGTTTCTGGGAGGTGATAGAGTAATTTTCTGAAGAAAGAGTGAAATATAGGTTTTGAAAGAAAAAGGTAAAGATCATGCAGAACTTGAAAGAAACTTTAGAATCATTTTCCTTGAGTGAGGATACACGGAGAAAAATTCTGAACGAAGACCACCCATTCGGAAATCAGGGCACCCCATTCATCCCTTCTGAATTCAAGGAAATCGCTCAGATAGCTTTAGCCGGTCACTTCCTGGTAAGTACTGGTATCCAACAGGTAACAGTACAACCCACGTGTGTGGAGTTCTACTATCACGAAGAGGCCGAGGGTGGCATCAAAGACCCCATCGTATATCATCGCAACCCCCAGAATGGTTCTCCCAAGAGCATCTTCAAGTTGGGCATCCTGCACAACCATGTTTCTGGAATCGACATCACGTTCGAGAAGGGCACCCATCCCGAAGATGCCATCAGGGCATCCCTGTTGATACGTGAGTTTTCGGTAGATGGAAATCTACCCGACAGTCGTTCCACCTTATTATATGATATGCTTTATTCGCAAGCCTCCATCTTCGATGGCTTCTCCATCAAATGGGTTGATGGAGAAGAAAAGGCAGAGGTAGAAGCTGATGTGCGCAAGAACGTGGCGAAATATGATGAAAACGGCCAGAAGATGCAGGCAAAAGAGCATCAGGAACTTCTCAACAAAGGGTTCACCCTGACAAAAGACAAGAAGCATATCCAAGACCCACGGCCATGGCAATTTAAAAAGATACAGATATGATAGTAGATAAAGATACGAATCAGGTATTCGTTTCAGAATGGCTTCAAAAAGTTCATCCTGCATTCTTCAGCCGTTTTTCAGAGTTACTGAAGAATGTCCACATCAATATGGCTCTGTTATCAAACACAGCCGATATCTGGTGTCGTGACTACATGCCGATTCAACTAGCCGAAGAGGATTTCCTGCAATATCGGTATTATCCCGATTATCTCACAAAGAAAGAATCAGACAAGCAATATATTACGGATTCAAAGAGCGTGTGCAAAGCTTTGAAGCTACCCAATATCCAAGCCACCGATTTGATAATAGATGGCGGGAATGTGGTAAAAGCCCATGATTGCATTATCATGACAGAGAAAGTTTTTCATGAAAACGCTCAATATCCGCAAGCAGAAGTATTGAATGAGTTGGAGCATCTATTTCATTGTGAGGTCATCATGCTTCCATGGGATAAATATGAGAAATATGGGCATGCTGATGGAATAGTGAAACCAATAGACGAGTCACATCTTCTAATGACCAACTATGCTGATTACGACCAGGAACTTGCAGAAGAATTCGAGCGACGGCTTGGCACCCGTTTTCGGATAGAGAAGCTACATTATCATGTGCAGCGAGCAGATAAGCGAAATTGGGCATACATCAACTTCCTGCAAGTTGGCAACAACATCGTTCTGCCAGCTATCAATACAGAAGAGGATGAGCAAGCTATGGAGCAAATAAAAACATACTATCCATCATGTAATATCTACCAGTTGGATAGTGAAGAGATCATTAAACAAGGCGGAGCCTTGAATTGTATAACTTGGAATATTAAAAAATAATTATTATGGAGCACCAGCATAATCCTGTGTCAAGCATAGATATTATTCTAAACTGGATTTACTGGTGCGTCCAAAAATCCTATTCTTCATTATCTATCGCCAGAAAACAAAAAGCTATGTTTCCACTGCTTCAAGAACCAGTTCTACATCTTCTAGTCCATTATCAATGAAATCCACCCTTATATTCCCGATTAGATATTTGGCATATTTATTATCCTTATACTGTTCAAGGAAAAGAACCATATCTTTGGCTGTTCGTTTCAATCCCCAACTGCCCCAATCAAGTTGCTTACACAACGGATTGTCCACCAAGTCCCAGTAGATTACATTGCCTCCCTCCGAATATTCATACGGAACGTTCTTTCCATAAAGCAACGTAGGCATATAGCCATTCCAATTGCCTTCTTTGTCAAAATCAAATGCCTTGTCATGTGCAAGACCAATATAAACATCCTTATGCATACAAATAATATTAATTCGTAACTATACACATATAACAAATGTATTGCCTAGTGATAAACTGCATGTCACTTAACATTTTGTTTGGCGCAATTCGCACAGTAATTATTGCCATCATTTATAAAACCAGGACATTTAATGGTACGTTCTTTATTTCTCCTCAAAGTAACTGCCCGCTTCCATCTTGCAATCCATCGCACGGCATCTGTTGTAGCGCTCTCGGGCTCTGTTTTCTCTTGCAAACATCGCCTTGGTGCCAGCCTCATCTTCCGAGAACTGCAGGTGGTTGTCGATACCCATATCCTGAGCAATGTTCTCTACATCAAGATCATCGGTGCCGATGAAGGTAAAGGTCCAGTTCTGCTTCTACCCTTCTTCATTATTGCCTTTTCCCCGCTACTTGATTGCTTCTTCCCCGCTTTCTGATTGCTTCTTTATCCCTTAAAAGAAAAAATAGAGGGAAAAATTAAGCTGAGGATTATCTTTTTTCAAAGATATTTTTGCTAGTAGAAATAAAACTCGTACTTTTGCACCCAATTATTATATCATACAAGTTATTAAATTACATCAAGTTACTATATTATATAAGGAGATGAAAGAAATATTGATAGTAAGCATCGGCAGCTTCTTCGGGGGCGGCATGAGATATTGGATTTCAAAGATGGTGCAATCCTGCACGGTGATTGCCTTTCCGTTCGGAACCATGGCGGTGAATGTGGCGGGATGCCTCATCATCGGATTCCTCTCGGGATTGAACTGGAGGGAAGGGGGATGGATGTCGCCATCAGCCAAACTGCTGCTCACCACGGGGTTCTGCGGAGGATTCACCACCTTCTCTACCTTCATGAACGAGGGGGCGGGATTGATGAAGGAGGAAAATTACCTCTATATGATGCTCTACCTATTCGGAAGCCTGGCACTGGGACTCGTCGCCGTACTCGCCGGACATTATCTGGCGAAGATTATCGCATAAAACACTTCAGAAAACAGAAAGAAGAAGAACCCGGATTGCCGAGAAAGAAGACCGGAGAATAGAAAGAAGAAGAACCCGGATTATCGCATAAAATACAGAAGATAGGATTCCATCAGATGAAGAAATGATGAAAATTCTATCTTTTTTATTATTTTATATTTTCAAAATGCCTTAATTACGAAATTTATTCGTAAATTTGCAGAAAATAATCTGCACTCGACAATTTGAAAGCAAGCTTTCATTGTACTCGTTTGCTTAATTTTTGCACCAATGAATACATTAGATACAAACAATATAAAATGGAGCGAGAATGTGATCATCGCTGATGCCGATTATATCGACAAAGTGGCTTTCGACCTGACTGTCAACTTCGAGCGAATGATCAACCGCCGCATCCAGCCAGCAGATATGGCACAATGGGCAGTGTGCATTGCCCTCGACGGAGGTCTCAGAGAGGGTGAGCACGAAACGCAAGTGGTGCTTATCCACGATAAGAAATCTCTGGCGATGAAGAATTTCCACCCTTCCAACTATGAGAAGGATCTCAACGCCCAGGCTTTCAAGGATGATAAGCTGGGAGAATTCATATTTGCCTCTTATCCTACCGAGGAGAAGATGGTGGGAAAGGATGAATTCCTCGTAGAAGTGGCACGCACCGTATGCAACACCAAGGAGGTGAAAAGGGTGATGGTGATTCCGAACTCGGAAGATGGAGATGCCTACGACCAGCTGAGAGATATGCTTCGCAAGGTAGATGACGACGACAAGCGCATCACCCTCTTCGCCATGCAACCCATGCCGGGAGGAAACTTCCGACAGGAGATTCTGGGGTACTCGCTGATGAACGCCCTCGGAATCTCGGCAAAGGAGATAAAATAAACATTAAAATAATAAACATAATAATAAAAAACAAGATTATAAATGAGTAGAGTACTTATGATTGGCGCTGGTGGCGTGGCTACCGTGGCTGCCTTCAAGATCGTCCAGAACCAGGACGTTTTCACCGAGTTTATGATTGCTAGCCGTCGCAAGGAAAAGTGCGATAAGCTGGTTAAGGATATCCACGCCAAGGGCTACAAGATGGATATTCAGACGGCTGAGGTGGATGCCGACGACGTTGAGCAGTTGAAGGCTCTCTTTAATAGCTATAAGCCTGAGCTTGTCATCAACCTTGCTTTGCCTTACCAGGACCTCACCATCATGGATGCCTGTCTGGCTTGCGGTTGCAACTATATGGATACCGCTAACTATGAGCCAAAGGACGAGGCTCACTTCGAGTACTCATGGCAGTGGGCATATAAGGATAAGTTCGAGCAGGCAGGTCTCTGCGCTATCCTCGGCTGCGGTTTCGACCCAGGTGTTTCCGGCATCTTCACCGCATACGCTGCCAAGCATCACTTCGATGAGATTGAGGTGCTCGATATCGTGGATTGCAACGCCGGAAACCATCACAAGGCTTTCGCAACCAACTTCAACCCAGAAATCAATATCCGTGAGATTACCCAGAAGGGACTCTGGTACAAGGATGGCGAATGGATTGAAACCGACCCATTGTCTATCCACAAGCCTCTCACCTACCCTAACATCGGCCCTCGCGAGAGCTATCTGATGCATCACGAGGAGTTGGAGAGCCTGGTGAAGAACTACCCTACCATCAAGGAGGCACGCTTCTGGATGACCTTCGGTCAGCAGTATCTCACCTACCTCGACTGCATCCAGAACCTCGGTATGAGCCGCATCGACGAAATCGAATACGAGGCTCCATTGGCAGATGGTTCAGGCAAGACAGCCAAGGTGAAGATTGTTCCATTGCAGTTCCTCAAGGCAGTATTGCCTAACCCACAGGATCTCGGCGAGAACTATGATGGCGAGACATCTATCGGTTGCCGCATCCGTGGTAAGAAGGATGGCAAGGAGCGTACCTACTACGTATATAACAACTGCAAGCACCAGGAGGCTTACAACGAGACAGGCATGCAGGGCGTAAGCTACACCACTGGTGTGCCAGCCATGATTGGTGCGATGATGTTCCTCAAGGGCATCTGGAAGAAGCCAGGAGTATGGAACGTAGAGGAGTTCGACCCAGATCCATTCATGGAGCAGTTGAACAAGCAGGGATTGCCATGGCACGAGGTGTTTGATGGCGATTTGGAGATTGATTAAACTTTAAACAGTAAAAGAATATGGCAAAAGAGATAGAAGAGGGCAAACTGACCCCCAACGAGGGAAAACTGAAAGCCCTCCAGGCAGCCATGGCGAAGATTGAGAAAGACTTCGGCAAGGGCTCTATCATGAAACTCGGCGATGAGCACGTCGAGAATATCGAGGTAATTCCTACGGGCAGTATCGCTCTCGACAATGCATTGGGCGTAGGCGGTTATCCAAGGGGACGTATCATCGAGATCTATGGTCCTGAATCTTCTGGTAAGACAACATTGGCCATCCATGCCATCGCAGAGGCTCAGAAGGCTGGCGGTATTGCTGCCTTCATCGATGCCGAGCATGCTTTCGACCGCTTCTATGCTGCCAAACTGGGCGTGGATGTGGATAACCTGTGGATTTCGCAGCCAGACAATGGTGAGCAGGCATTGCAGATTGCCGATCAGCTGATCAGCTCAGCTGCCGTAGATATCGTGGTAGTTGACTCTGTAGCTGCCCTGACACCTAAGAAGGAAATCGAGGGCGACATGGGCGATAACGTGGTAGGTCTTCAGGCACGATTGATGAGCCAGGCACTCCGCAAGCTCACTTCTACCATCAGCAAGACCAATACTACCTGCATCTTCATCAACCAGTTGCGCGAGAAGATCGGTGTGATGTTCGGCAACCCTGAGACAACTACCGGTGGTAACGCCTTGAAGTTCTATGCATCAGTTCGCCTGGACATCCGCAAGGCAACAGCCATCAAGGACGGCGAGGATGTGGTAGGTAATCTGGTTCGCGTGAAGGTAGTGAAGAACAAGGTGGCTCCTCCTTTCCGCAAGGCGGAATTCGACATTATGTTCGGCGAAGGTATCAGCCGTGCCGGCGAGGTATTCGGTTTGGCAGTAGCCAACGGCATCATCGACAAGAGCGGCAGCTGGTACAGCTACGGCGGTTCAAAGCTCGGACAGGGTGCAGATGCCTGCAAGGCATTGCTCAAGGATAATCCTGAGCTTCTCGACGAGCTGGAGGCAAAGGTTCGTGAAGCACTCGCTGCCAAGGATCAGAAATAAAACTCAGATAAGGTAGGTTACACCTTATTATATATAGGGACATTATCTGGAAGAAAGAGTTCCCTAAAAACGAAATAGGAATCAAGATATGAGGAATGCGACATTTTATCGCTTCTTTTATCTTGATTCCTTTTATTTTGTCAGCACCTGACTGACAGCTTGTCAGCCGAAATCAGGAAAACACTGAAAACAAACAGCCAAATCCAGAAAAAAAATTCATTGGCACACGCTTTGTTAATTAGAAAGCGTGAACACTGAGTTCAGGAGGTTCCCGATAGATGCATATCTTCGGCAGACTTCCCCGAAGGCAGCGATTCATGAGATAAATAACATATTAATAACGAAAAAATAAAAAAAAGATATAATCATGGGAAAAGTAATTGGAATTGACTTGGGTACCACAAACAGTTGTGTTGCCGTTTTCGAAGGTAGCGAACCAGTTGTAATCGCTAACAGTGAAGGTAAGCGTACTACTCCATCAGTAGTAGGTTTCGTTAAGGATGGTGACCGCAAGGTAGGTGATCCTGCTAAGCGTCAGGCCATCACAAACCCAAAGAACACCGTATATTCTATCAAGCGTTTCATGGGTGAGACATACGCTCAGAGCCAGAAGGAAGCTGAGGCAATGCCTTACACAGTAGTAAACGAGGGTGGTTATCCACGTGTTGAAATCGAGGGTCGCAAATATACTCCACAGGAGATTTCTGCAATGGTTCTCCAGAAGATGAAGAAGACTGCAGAGGATTATCTCGGACAGGAGGTTACAGATGCAGTAATCACAGTTCCTGCTTACTTCTCTGACTCTCAGCGTCAGGCAACTAAGGAGGCTGGTCAGATTGCAGGTTTGAACGTTCAGCGTATCGTAAATGAGCCTACTGCCGCAGCTTTGGCTTACGGTGTTGACAAGGCTAACAAGGATATGAAGATTGCCGTATTCGACCTGGGTGGTGGTACATTCGATATCTCTATCCTTGAGTTCGGTGGCGGTGTATTCGAGGTACTTTCTACCAATGGTGATACTCACCTGGGTGGTGATGACTTCGACCAGGTAATCATCAACTGGTTGGCTGATGGCTTCAAGGCAGAGGAAGGCGTAGATCTCCGCAAGGACCCTATGGCTATGCAGCGCTTGAAGGAGGCAGCTGAGAAGGCTAAGATTGAGTTGTCTAGCTCTACAGCTACAGAAATCAACTTGCCATACATCACAGCCGTTGACGGTATGCCAAAGCACTTGGTTAAGAATTTGACCCGTGCACAGTTCGAGCAGTTGGCTCACAACCTGATTCAGGCTTGTCTTGTACCTTGCCAGAATGCCGTTCGTGACGCTAAGCTCTCTACATCAGATATCGACGAGGTTATCCTGGTAGGTGGTTCAAGCCGTATCCCAGCCGTTCAGACACTCGTTAAGAACTACTTCGGCAAGGAGCCTTCTAAGGGTGTTAACCCTGATGAGGTAGTAGCAGTAGGTGCAGCTATCCAGGGTGCCATCCTGAACAAGGAAGAGGGTGTTGGCGACATCGTATTGCTCGACGTTACTCCATTGACTCTCGGTATCGAGACCATGGGTGGTGTAATGACCAAGCTCATCGATGCTAACTCTACCATCCCTTGCAAGAAGAGCGAGGTGTTCTCTACAGCAGCTGATAACCAGACAGAGGTTACCATCCACGTATTGCAGGGTGAGCGCCCAATGGCAGCTCAGAACAAGAGCATCGGTCAGTTCAACCTGACAGGTATCGCTCCAGCTCGTCGTGGTGTTCCTCAGATTGAGGTTACCTTCGATATCGATGCCAACGGTATCTTGAACGTATCAGCTAAGGATAAGGCTACAGGCAAGGAGCAGAGCATCCGCATCGAGGCTTCATCTGGCTTGAGCGAGGACGAGATCAACCGCATGAAGGCTGAGGCAGAGCAGAACGCTGCTGCTGATAAGGCTGAGCGCGAGAAGATCGACAAGATGAACCAGGCAGACAGCATGATCTTCACCACCGAGAACTTCCTGAAGGATAACGGTGATAAGATTCCTGCAGACAAGAAGCCAGGCATCGAGCAGGCATTGCAGCAGTTGAAGGATGCTCATAAGGCAGGTGATGTTGCAGCCATCGATTCAGCTATCAACAACTTGAACACCGTAATGCAGGCAGCTTCTCAGCAGATGTACCAGGGCGGTCAGCAGGCAGGTCCTCAGGGTGCACAGGGTGGCCAGCAGGCACAGCAGGGTGCTAACGATGGCGCTCAGGATGTTCAGGATGCAGATTTCGAGGAGGTTAAGTAATCTCTCTCATCATAGAGAAGTTATTAGATTAGCATAAAGATCAAAGGCGTGTAAGACTCTGAAAATGAGTTTTACACGCCTTTTTTTGTGTCTTTATGTTTTTTTATATATCTGCTTATCGCTTTATCGCAGAAAAATATGTATATTTGCAAGTTATGAAGGGGCGGAAGTTCCAGCAAGAGAAGAAAAAGACAAGTTCTAGTAAAAGAAGGAAAGGAAACGGGATATGGCAAAGAAAAGACCGCAGGTAGCACTGGTTTATGATTTTGACGGGACATTATCTCCCGGCAACATGCAGGAGTTCGGATTCATCCAGGCAACCGGAAAGACGAAGGAGGAATTCTGGGATAAAAACCGAAAGCTTGCCGTGGGCAAGGATGCCAACGGCATTCTCACCTATATGTATATGATGCTGGATGAAGCAAAGAAGAACCATATCTCACTCACCCGCGAATCCTTCCAGAGCTTCGGCAGGAATGTGGAACTCTTCCGTGGCGTGAAGCAATGGTTCTCATTCATCAATGAATATGGTGCAAGCATCGGTCTCGATATCAAGCACTATATCAACTCCTCGGGATTGAAGGAGATGATAGAGGGCACACCCATCGCTCAGGAATTCGAGAACATCTATGCCTGCTCGTTTCTCTATAATGAGGATGGCATCGCCTACTGGCCAGCCGTAGCCGTGGATTATACCACGAAGACGCAGTTTCTCTTCAAGATCAACAAGGGCATCCGTCAGGTGAGCGACAACAGCAGGGTGAACCAGTATATTCCTGATAGCAAGCGCCCTATCCCTTTTCCGCGAATGATTTATTTCGGGGATGGAGAAACCGATGTGCCCTGCATGAAGATGGTGAAGGAGCACGGCGGCCATTCCATTGCCGTATATGATACGCCCCAGAAGGAGGCGATGGCGTGCCAGCTGGTTAGGGAAGGCCGTGCCAACTTTATGTGCACGGCAAACTACAGCAAGGGAAGCGTGATGAACATCATCGTGAAGCGAATTCTGGATAAGATCAAGGCGGATTTCGAATTCGACAGATTGATAGAGGTAAACCAGAAGAAGGCGTGGAAGTAGAGGCGGAAATATAGGTGAAACGCTGAAACACTGAAACGCCGAAACGCAGGAAAGAAAAAGAAAGAAATATAATATTAATAAATAATTAATGGGAAGAAACAAATACTCAGCAGGAGAAATCAAGGAAATCGGAAAGTTGCTGCGCCTGAAGAATGCCGGCAACCGTTTGCAACAGAAATTGATACGCCACGACCTTCGCGTGGATTATGAATTCAACATCTCTGACTTCAATGAGCCGGGCAAGGCTTTCGGCGAAGAGGAACTGCAGGATGCCATCAAGCGTGGCGCCATCCAGATTCTCGACGATGCCACCATCGAAGCCATGAAGGCGAAACGTGCAAGAGACAAGGCACGTGATGAGGCAGAGAAGCAGAAGGATGCCATCGCCAGCGGTGAGCAAACCGACTGGCAGGAGGCAATGAAGCAGTGGAACGAATGGGAAAGTTCTAAAGAAAAATAAATGTTAGAATCGAATTCCGAAAGAAATTCCGAGGATTTATTGAATTATAAATAAGATAGAAACAAAAAAGAAATATGGCTAAAGTATTGATCAAGACTTCAGAGGGCGACATCAAGGTGCGCCTCTACGACGAGACTCCTCAACATCGTGACAACTTCTTGAAGTTAGCAAAGGAGGGATATTTCGATGGCACACTCTTCCACCGTGTCATCAAGGATTTCATGATCCAGGGCGGCGACCCTGACAGCAAGGGCGCTCCAAAGGGCAAGATGCTGGGCACGGGCGGACCTGATTACACCATCCCAGCCGAGTTTGTTTATCCACAGCTCTTCCACAAGCGCGGTGCCTTGAGCGCTGCCCGTCTGGGCGACGAGGTGAACCCTGAGCGTGAGAGCAGCGGCAGCCAATTCTATATCGTCTGGGGAAAGACCTACAAGCAGAACGAGCTGAAGCAGATGGAGAAGCAGATGGGCATGCAGATGGAGCAGAACATCTTCAACCAGCTTGCCAAGGAGCACCATGATGAGATTATGAACTTCCGCCGCAGCCGCGACCGTGAGGGCTTGATGAAGCTTCAGGATGAACTGGTGGATGAAACCAAGAAGCGCTGCAAGGAGCAGGGTTACCCTAAGTTTACCGAGGAGCAGCAGAAGGCTTACACCGAGGTGGGCGGAACCCCATTCCTCGACAACCAGTACACCGTTTTCGGCGAGGTAGAGGAAGGCCTTGACGTAGTGGAGAAGATTCAGAACTGCGAAACCATGCGTGGTGACCGCCCTAAGGAGGATATCAGCATGGAGATTTCCATTATAGAGGAGTAAAGGCTTTAAGTAGCTTCAACAAGATGACCGTATGGTATGACGGCTTGACCACTCCTACCGATTTCGCCACTGGTTTCCCAATCCACGAGGAGGATACGGAGACGAAGACCTTCACCAAGGATTACGTAAGCTATGCCGAATGGCAGATCCGCATCAAGGATTACCTGGATGCATTGAAGAATCCTCTCCAGGTTGAGATAAAATAGAAACTTCGAATACTACTATTTTATCTCACTAGGAAATATTAGTTTCTTCACTGTGTAAATGTTTGTAATCCACGAAGAAAATTATGTTCCACAGTGCTGAACTTAAGTTCAACACTGCGGAATACAAGTTCAGCACTGCTGAACATAAGTTCAACACTGCTGAATATAGTTTTTAATTAAGAATACAAGAAATACTCATTCTTCTAAAAATCTTAAATCTTATAGTGCAATCAATCTTACTTCGTCATCTCGAAGCCCATGCGCACGCCATCGTAGTTATCCACAATGCTGCTCACGGCACTCATCGTAGTGCTGCCGGTAAGATTCAGCTTGCTCAGGGTCTTGACCAGCGTGAGCAGCTTCTTCTGCTCGAAGAGAAGGCTGATGCCATTGGTGGTGCGGGTGGCAAAACCCGAAGCACTCAGCAGCAAACCCTTCAGCTGGATGGCATGCGTCTTCTCATCGAAGGTATAAGTGCCGCTCCATGCCTTGCCGTCAATCTTGGCTGCAAAGGTGCCATCGGTCTTGAAGGTAAAGTAGGTATTGCTCTGGCTGAAGCCGAACTTATTGTAGTACTTGGTCAGATCCTCCTCAATCTTGTTGGCTGCAATCTCGCCGCCAGCCTTTGCCAGCAGGTTCTCTGAGGTGAAGGCGCAACCCGGCTTGCTGTACTTCCAGGTATGGGCACAGAGATCTGCCTGCGAGAAGGTGGCAGAACCTATCACATTGTTCAGAATGCCACTGATGATGCTGCTGCCGGTAGAGCTGCTGCTGGTAGTAGTTTTCTTCTTCGATGTCTTCTTCGATGTCTTTTTAGTTGTTTTCTTCACAGGCATCAACTCTGAAAGTGAAGCCTCCTGAACAGCTTCATTCATTGCGCATACATTGCTGCCGGAAGTGCTGGCAAGCACCAGGGCAGCCATAAAAAATACCTTTTTCATTTTTTACTTTCTATTTATTATAATTGTAACTCTCGTTTCAAAAAATGCTTTTTTCATCATTATTTGTTATTTTCTTAGACGAAAGAGGCATCAAAAGGTTCAAAATATCGTTCAGAAAAAACATAAATGTTTCATTTTTTTGACATACATCAAAAAAGAACGATTATTAGCATAGATTTCTCAAAAAGTTTACCCGAATATGATAAGAAAACCCTATCTTTGCACCGTTAACAAATCACAATAGGTTATGAATGATTTAATTAAGGTCAACACAATGAGTGAGAATATGGCATTGAACAAGTGCCAGGAGATTCTCAACGATCGCCGTGAGGCTCTTGCTTCAAAGGCAAAGAAGAATGACTAAGGGTAACTTTCGCAAGAGAGTGCTCTTGAGGAAATTTACGTAAGAGAGAAAGGAAATTACGTAAAAAGATTATTTTCAGAATGACTCTTTGATACCACAAAGAGAAAAAAAGGCAAAAAGTCCCGTTGGCGAGTAAAATCGTTCAACGGGACTTTTTGGATTTCTATGCTGATCGGAATGATATCCCAGCGGGGGGATATTATTCCTTGCTCTTCTCAGCCTTCATGATTACCTCGACATGGTTGCCGCTCTTCAGGAGTACATTCTTGAGGAAGTCGGAAACCTGCTCGCCACGGAGGTTCTTCACAAACTCCTTATAGCCGGTATAGTTATCGAAACCGATACCTGTATAGTTGGCAATAACGCCAAGCCAGTAGGCATTGTTCTTCTCATCCACACCTGCCTGCTTCAGGAGAATCTCCTTCACCTTCTGCAAATCGGCAGCATCTACCTGCTTCTCTACCTCTTCCACACCCTTGAAGAAATAGGTGATGGCGGTATCAGCCTTCTCCGGATTCAAGCCGGCATTGGCGGTGATGCTGATGATGGATGCCTTGTCGTCGAAATCGCGGAGCATGCCGAAGGTGGCTCCTGCATGGTAAGCTGCACTCAACTGCTCACGGATGGTGCGCAGATACTGCATCTCCAGCAGTCGGGAGGTTACATCTGCCAGTACCATATTCTGCATAGAGAATGGCAACTTGGTGCTCCATATCTCTGATGCCTGGGTTTGAGGATTAGACATCGCCTTGGTAAAGTTGTTCTTCACCTCGCCCTTGGCGTATGGAATCTCCTTGTTCTTCAGCTTGAAGCCATTGTTTGGCAAGCTGGCGATATACTGCTCAATGAGCGGGAGGAGGGTCTTCTCATCGTAGTTGCCCACGAAGTAGAAGGTGAAGTCCTTGGCATTGCCGTAATACTCCTTGGCAAGCGCCATCAGGCGATCGTAGTTGATGGCGTTGATCTCATCAGAAGATGGAATGCGGCCAATCTTGCTGCCCAGGTAAAGGGTGCTCTGCAATGAATCCTGATATACCATGTTAGGATTGTTGCTCTGGTTGGCAAGAACAGTGGCAAAGGTATTCTGAAGATTCTTGAACGACTTCTCATCCTTGCTCAATGCTGTCATCTTGAGATAGATGAGCTGCATCAGGGTCTCAATGTCCTTAGGAGTAGAATTACCCGAGAGGCCATGGCTGTAAGGCTTGATGGAGAAGCCTACACCTGCCTGCTTGCCTGCGAGCGCCTTTTCAAGCTCGGTGCTTGAGAAATCACCCAAACCGCTGGCACCCCAAGCCTCGCTCATCAGCATGATGCTAGGGTAATCGCTCTTCTCGAGAGCTGAGTAACCCACCTTGGCATTGGCAGAGAAGAGAATCTCATTATCCTTGAAATCGGTCTTCTTCAATACCACCTTGGCACCGTTGGAAAGGGTAAGCTGCTTGTAACCCAGCTGCTTGTTCTCTACGGTCTTCTTGATCTTGCCTGGCTTAGGCAACTGAGCCATCAGCGGCTCCTGCTTCACGTTGTCCACGTATGCCTCCAGCTTCTCAGAGCGCACCTGCTTCACGATATCGGCAAGCTCCTTCTCGGTAGGATAAACGGCACCCTCTGCCTCGCGCATCAGCACCATCGATACCAGGTTGGTATCGCTCTGGCAAACCAGCTGCTTGGCATAGGCATTGACGGCCTCCAATGGCAGCTGAGGTACTACCATCTTGTAGATCTGACTCTCGTCCTCTACCGATGGAATCGGCTCGTTGGAGATGAAGTGATCCACATACTGGGTGGTAAACTGCTCGTTCTTCATCTTATCCTTGTTGGCAAGCGTCTTATCTACCTGGCTCAGGAACTCCTCCTTGGCACGCTGATACTCAGTGGCGGTGAATCCGAAGTCGTGCATGCGCTTTGCCTCGCGCAATACGGCTGCATAAGCCTCCTTCACCTTTCCTGGCTTTGCCACTCCGATAAGGCTGAAGGCACCCTTGGTAGAAGAGAGCAGGAAGTCGCCGTCGTCGGCACCTGCCTGAAGGAATGGGCAGTCGGCTTCCTGGGCAATCTCGGCATAGCGTGCACCCAGCATAGAGGTAACCACATTGTCCATGTATCCCTTCATGAGATAGCTCATGTCGCCCTTCATCGCATTAGGGATGGCAGGATGCTTCATAAAGATATTGAAGATATCATACTGCTGCTCCTTATCCTTGTCGATTACGTAGATGGCTGTATCATTATCGGCAACTTCCACCGGCTCAATCTTGGCGGCATTGGCAGGCACCTTGATGCCCGAGAAGAGCTCCTTGATCTTGTTCTCGATATGGTTGACATCTACATCACCCACGATGATGATTGCCTGATTGTCAGGGCGATACCACTTGCGGTAGTAAGCACGCAGGGTTTCCGGCTTGCAGCCGTCGATGACGCTCATCAATCCGATAGGGAAACGGTAGCCATACTTGTTGTTCTGATAGAGTTTTGGCAATGAGCGCTCTATCATGCGCTGCTGACCCACGATGCGCATACGGTACTCATTGTGTACCACGTCGCGCTCGTCATTGATGGCTTCCTCGGTAAGAGAGATACCGTTGCTCCAATCCTTGAGGATGAGCATGCATGAATCTACGGCTGTAGGGCGGGTAGTAGGTACATCGGTGAAGTAATATACGGTTTTCTCTACGCTGGTATAGGCATTGAGATTTCTACCATACTCCACGCCGATGCTCTGCAGGTAATCCTGGAGAGAGTTACCCTTGAAGTGATCGGTACCGTTGAAGGCGAGGTGCTCGAGGAGGTGAGCCAAACCGCGCTGATCATCGTTCTCATTGATAGAACCCACTTTCTGGGCAATGTAGAAGCTGGCTACATGCTCAGGATAACTGTTGTGACGAATGTAGTAAGTCAATCCATTGTCGAGATGACCAATCTTCACATTCTTATCCACAGGAATGGCTGGCATCTGTGCCATCGCACTTCCCACAGATAAACACAGCAGAAACGCTGCAAAAATCTTTCTTAGTTTCATCTGCTATTGATTTATAAAATTTCTTGTTTCAAATATTCCGCTTGCAAAATTACACAAAATAAAAAAGATTTGCAAACATTTGGGAGATTATCTTCCCCAATACCTGCAAATCTTAACGTAAAACTAACATTGGAAGCTCTTCATCCACGAACCGCGGTAAAGTCGGATGAGGAAAAGTGTGCCTCTGAGGGTAAGCTCCGTAGCCATCGCAATCCAGACACCCTCCAAGCCATAGCTCTTGGAAAGGGCGTAAGCCAGGGTGAGGCGCACCAGCCACATGGTACCCAGATTGATGGCGGCTGGCTTCCGGGTATCACCCGCTCCCACGCAGACACAATAGGTTACGATGCTCGCTGCAAAGAAAGGCTCGGCAAAGGCCTCGATGCGAAGGCAGGTAGTGCCCAGCTCGCGGATGCTCTCCACCGGCGAGAGCACACCTATCATCTCGGGGGCAAAGACATACATCACCACTCCCATCAATGCCATCACGCACATGCCCAATCCCACCGTCATATAGGCAAAATTGCGGCAGAGATCGGTACGCCCGGCACCATGCGTCTGACCCACCAGGGTGGTGGCGGCATCACCGATACCATAACCCGGCATATAGCAGAGGCTCTCGGCGGTGATGGCAAACGAGTGGGCAGCAATGGCGATATTGCCCAATGGTGCCACAATCATGGTGCTCACGATCTGCGCACCGCTCATCAGGACATTCTGTATGGCTATCGGGATGCTGATCTTGCAGGCATGGTGCAGGTATTCCTTCACCCACCGGAAAGGTTCCTTGTCCTGACGCAGATTGAGTATCCGGTTACGGCATGCCGTGAGGTAGAGATTGGGCAGCGAGATGCAGATATAGGCAAGCGCCGTGCCGCAGGCAGCTCCCACCACGCCCATCTTCATGACGTAGATGAAGAGGTAATTGAACACCACATCGCAGATGCATATCAGCACCGCCATCACACTCGGGGTATGCATGTTGCCTGCCGACTTGAGCATCATCTCAGAGACATGATACAGGAATACGAAGGGCAACGCCAAACCGAATATCAGAAAATAACGTGAGGAATTGCCCGCAATATCAGCACCGCCACCCAGCCAATAAGGCAGATGGGAATGCACTCCTACACATGCCAGGGTAACACAAAGACTGAACGCCAAACCGCATATCAGGGCATGGCGGAATACCTGGCGAGCCTTCACGAAATCGTTGGCTCCGATGAAATGAGCCACCTGCACCGAGAAACCGGTAGCTGCCGCACTGAGCAAACTGCCAATGAGCCAGTTGGTTGACTCGATAAGTCCGATGCTTGCCGAAGCCTCAGCACCCAGATGTCCCACCATGGATGCATCGATGAAGAACATCATCACGGTGGAAATCTGTGCCAGCATGGATGGAATACTCAACCCCACGATGAGATTGAGTTTCTCGCTGCGAGCCATCGCCCTACCCTCGCGTATCGACTCCATCAGATAATCTGTCTTATTCTTGAATAACATATTTTTCTCTTATTAATTGCGTTAACGAAAAAAATGGCGACTCCCGGAAGGAATTGCCACCTTTATTTAATTACATGAATTTCGTACCTTTGTTTTTCCCAAAACTTAACTTCCGCAGAGCGGAACAGTACTGTTTTTTGTCGTCACTGAATAAACAATCTTATTCTTACCTTAACTAACACCTGTCGTCCTTGAATAAACAATCTTTTCTAACTACCTTAACTAAAACCAATAAACCAATGAACAACAATCTTAACTTTACCTAACAACTAAACCTAATAAAATCTATTACCTAACTAAAAACCTAAAACTTATTTTTTCTGATGCAAAGGTACAACTATTTTCTGAAACTGCAATACTTTTAGCCGAAAAAATGCAGAAAACTAACATTTTTTTAATATAGATTGCGTTTTGTGCACGAACACAAACACTTGTTAACACACCAAAAAGGTATGTTAACACAAAGCGTTCCTAAGAATGCCATCAGATGGCAATCCTAGGAACGCTCCTATTCTATCACCTATATATAATAAGGTGTAAATCCCCCAAAAATCCTACTCTGTAATCCATTCTCCCTTGAGTGCCTGGGCAGCAGCTCTAGAACCCGGTATTACCTGACCCGGACGATAGTAGCTGTCGAGCACTATCTCGAAGCGAAGCATGGAATAGGCAGGGATTACGCTACTCGAACTCTGGGTAGAACCATAAGCCAGCTGATATGGGATATACACCAGCCAATGATCGCCGATGTGCATATTAAGCACGGCTGTGGTAAAACCATCTATCCAGCCACTCGCCAAATTGGTTGTAACCTGAGCAGTGGCCTTGTCGTAGGTACCCTCGAAGGTCTTATCGAATACATAACCTGCAGGATAAGTATCAGTGCCCAGCAATCTGCCAAGATAGCTCACCTTCACAGAATCGGTGTACATAGGGCATCCGCTGCCCTTGCCTTCCTTCAACACGCGAACCACGATGTGATCAGCATCCTTGTAGGAAAGCGGAACATCCATACCAGTCACATCCTTGTTAGGTGTCTGGTTCTGGAGCGACCATTTGCGAATCACCTTCCATTCGGTGCTGCCGTTGGCTATCTGCTGACGGGCATAAGCCAAAGTATCGTCAAAAGCCTGTTCGTTGCGCTCCTGCCAGTTGGCATACTCATCTACGGTGTTATCATCCTCGCTGCATGATGACAGGGCGAACACTGCCATCACGAGCAAGAAGAGATATTTAGAAATTCTTAATTTCATTACCAAGTTTCTTTAATACGCTAGTAATACTTACGCGCTCCTCGATGATGCTGCGGAGGTCAGAGATAGCTACACGCTCCTGCTCCATGGTATCACGATAACGCAGAGTTACCTTGTGGTCGTTTGGTGTCTCGTGGTCAACGGTGATACAGAATGGAGTACCGATGGCATCCTGGCGGCGATAACGCTTACCGATGGAATCCTTAGGATCGCCATAGTGGGTATTGAAGTGGAACTTCAACTCATCTACGATTTCATGAGCCAACTCTGGCAAACCAAACTTCTTATCCAATGGGAATACGGCACACTTCACTGGAGCCAATGCCTCTGGCAGGCGCAATACCACACGTGTCTCACCATTCTCAAGCTTCTCCTCGCAGTAAGAGTGGCACATCACGCTGAGGAACATACGGTCAACACCGATAGAGGTCTCTACATCGTAAGGCACATAGCTCTCGTTCTTCTCAGGATCGAAGTACTTGATAGAGCGGCCGCTGTACTTCTCGTGCTGAGAAAGGTCGAAATTGGTACGGCTGTGGATACCCTCTACCTCCTTGAAACCGAATGGCATCTTGAACTCGATGTCGGTAGCTGCGTTGGCATAGTGAGCCAGCTTCTCGTGGTCGTGGTAACGGTAGTTCTCGTTGCCCATGCCCAGTGCCTCATGCCAAGCAAGGCGAACCTTCTTCCAATACTCAAACCACTTCATCTCTGTACCTGGCTGGCAGAAGAACTGCATCTCCATCTGCTCGAACTCACGCATACGGAATACGAACTGGCGGGCAACTACCTCGTTGCGGAATGCCTTACCAATCTGGCAGATACCGAATGGCAACTTCATACGGCCGGTCTTCTGTACGCTCAGATAATCTACGAAGATACCCTGAGCTGTCTCAGGACGGAGATAAACCTTGCTTGTAGCATCGCTGGCAGCACCCATCTGGGTAGAGAACATCAGGTTGAACTGGCGGACGTCTGTCCAGTTCTTGGTACCGCTGATAGGGCAGACGATACCCTCATCCTCGATAATCTGCTTCAGCATCTCCAGGTTAGGACCCTGCATTGCCTCAGTATAGCGGGCATGGAGATCATCAAACTTCTTCTGGTTCTCCAGTACACGAGGGTTGGTAGCGCGGAACTGAGCCTCATCGAAGCTATCGCCGAAGCGCTTCTGAGCCTTGGCAATCTCCTTGGCAATCTTCTCCTCATACTTAGCCATGTGATCCTCGATGAGCACATCGGCACGATAACGCTTCTTGGAATCACGGTTATCGATCAAAGGGTCGTTGAAGGCATCCACATGTCCTGAAGCCTTCCATACGGTAGGGTGCATGAAGATAGCTGCATCGAGACCTACAATGTTCTCGTGCAACAATACCATACTCTGCCACCAGTACTGCTTGATATTATTCTTGAGCTCAACACCATTCTGACCATAGTCGTAAACGGCAGCCAAGCCATCATAAATTTCACTACTAGGGAACACAAAGCCATATTCCTTGCAATGGCTTACAATTTTCTTAAAAACATCTTCCTGTGCCATGATTAAATCTTATTTTTTTCAAATTTTCGGCAAAGATACTCTTTTTTCTCGAAAAATTGTTGTATTTTTGCCATAAATTAATAAAATAAGTATTAAAAGCTATATATGAGCGACGAAATTAAAGATAAAAACGAGATAAATGAGGAAAATACGCCTCAGGAACACTCCGACTACAAGCCGGTGAACCGTTTTGATGCTTCCGCCGTACATCACCTCAGCGGAATGTACCAGAACTGGTTCCTCGACTATGCATCGTATGTCATCCTGGAGCGAGCCGTGCCTCATATCGAAGACGGATTGAAACCCGTACAGCGACGCATCCTCCACTCCATGAAGCGCATGGATGACGGAAGATACAACAAGGTGGCTAACATCGTGGGACATACGATGCAGTTCCACCCTCACGGAGACGCATCCATCGGAGATGCACTCGTGCAGATGGGACAGAAAGACCTGCTCATCGACACACAGGGTAACTGGGGTAACATACTCACCGGCGACCGTGCAGCCGCTCCCCGATACATCGAGGCACGACTCTCGAAATTTGCCCTGGATGTGGTATTCAACCCTAAAACCACCGACTGGCAACTCTCCTACGATGGCAGAAACAAGGAACCTATCACCCTGCCAGCCAAATTCCCGCTGCTCCTGGCACAAGGTGCCGAGGGTATCGCCGTGGGTTTGAGCAGCAAGGTACTGCCGCATAACTTCAACGACCTCTGCGATGCTGCCATCCACTACCTCAAGGGAGAACCCTTCCAGCTCTATCCGGATTTCCCTACAGGAGGCGCCATCGACGTAAGCAAATACAACGACGGACAGCGAGGAGGCGTACTGAAGGTAAGAGCCAAGATAGACAAGCTCGACAACAAGACACTCGTAATCAGCGAGATACCATTCAGCAAAACCACCGGAAGCCTCATCGACTCCATCACCAAGGCGGTGGAAAAGGGAAAGATCAAGGCAAGAAAGGTGGATGATGTCACATCAGCCAACGTGGAAATCCTCGTGCATCTGGCACCAGGCACTTCTTCGGACAAGACGATGGATGCCCTCTATGCCTTCAGCGACTGCGAAATCAACATATCGCCTAACTGCTGCGTCATCGAGGACAACAAGCCGAAGTTCCTCACCGTGAGCGATGTGCTCAGACATAGTGTTGACCGCACCATGGGATTACTCCGACGCGAACTGATGATCCGAAAGGGCGAGCTGGAAGAGCAGCTCTTCTTCTCCTCGCTCGAACGCATCTTCATAGAGGAGCGCATCTACAAGGAGCGCAAATTCGAGCAGAGCAAGAGTCAGGACGAGGTAGTGGCATTCATCTACTCCAAGCTGGAGCCGTTCAAGGATCAGATCTTCACCGCCAATATCGACGGCAAGGGAAACGTGGAATACTCCTTCCACCGAGACATCACACGCGACGACATCCTCAAGCTCCTGGAAATCAAGATGCAGCGAATCCTGAAATATAATAAGGATAAGGCGGATGACCTCCTGCTGAAGATCAAGGCAGAACTGGCTGAAATAGAAAACGACCTCGCCCACATGACCGATGTCACCATCAACTGGTTTGAGTATCTCAAGGGCAAGTACGGAAAGATGCATCCTAGAAAAACCGAAATCAGAAACTTCGATACCATCGAGGTGACCAAGGTGGTGGAAGCCAACCAGAAACTCTACATCAACCGACAGGAAGGTTTCGTAGGTACAGGCTTGAAGAAGGATGAATTCGTATGCAACTGCTCTGACCTCGACGACATCATCATCTTCTACAAGGATGGAAAATTCAAGGTAACCAAGGTTGCCGACAAGATATTCGTGGGTAAGAACATCCTCCACGTACAGGTGTTCAAAAAGAACGACAAGCGAACCATCTACAACTGCGTATATCGCGACGGCAAGCAGGGCGACTACTTCATCAAGCGATTCAACGTAACCGCCATGACGCGCGACAAGCTCTACGATATCACCCAGGGCACACCGGGAAGCCGCATCATCTACTTCACCGCCAACCCTAACGGTGAAGCGGAAATCATCAAGGTGACGATGGAACCTGATCTGAGCAAGAAACGCCAGAGCATCTTCCTGGAGAAAGATTTCTCTGAAATCCTCATCAAGGGACGTGCTGCCAAGGGCAACCTGCTCACCAAGCGAACCATCCGCCGCATCGGATTGAAGAGCCACGGACACAGTACCCTGGGAGGAAGAAAGGTTTGGTTCGACCCGGATGTAAACCGCATCAACTATGATGAGAACGGCAGATTCCTGGGAGAATTCAACGATGATGACTCTATCCTGGTAGTACTCGACAACGGCGAATTCTACATCACCAACTTCGATGTGAACAACCATTACGAGGACAACATCCTGAGATTGGAGAAATGGGATGAGCACAAGATATGGACAGCCATTCTCTATGATGCCGACAATGAGGGATATCCATACATCAAGCGATTTACGATGGATGCCACCAAGCGCCATCAGAATTGTCTGGGAGAGAATCCAAACAGCAAGCTCATCCTGCTCACCGATACCCCATTCCCTCGCCTCAAGGTTACCTATGGGGGTGTGGATGCCATCCGACCTGCCGAAGAAATCGATGCCGAGCAATTCATCGCTCAGAAGAGTTTCAAGGCAAAGGGTAAGCGCCTGACGACATGGAAACTGGAAAGCATCGAGGAATTAGAGCCGACAAGATTCCCGGAGCCTCCAGCAGAAGACGATTCAGATGCAGAAGATGCAACCGGCGATTCTGAAGGCGCAGGTAAGAATGCTGAAGCTGTAGAGAATCTCGATCCTGATGCAGGAAAAAGCGAGCAGCAGGTAATAGATGAACTGACCGGTCAAACCAATCTCTTCTCAGAAAAAGATTTCGAAGAAGATCAGAAAGACAAAGATTGGTTATCAAGACAATAAAAGAATTCGAAAAGTTTTCGATATATATTTTTTAGGAGGGTGTACTTGGATACACCCTCCTTTTTCTCTATAGATGATTATATGCGTCGCATTGCTGTATATTTTTATTTCTTATACCCCTTCAGTTTCTCCAGGCAATAAGCCTTGAAATCATTCCAGTGGTAATAAGGCTCCACATCGCTCTTAATAGGAAGCGTAGCTTCATCCTCGCAGAGCAATACCTTCACCAGCACATCATTCGCCTTGTTGCGATAGAATACAAACTGAAGGTTGGTAGCCATCGGAGTAATCTTATAATCAAACCATTGAGAAGAAATTCTCTCTGGATCCCTGATCTCCTCGCCATATCCATTCAGATCCAGGAGGCAAGTAAGCGGAGTAACCATCGTATCATGACCATATCTCAAGGTAGCACCCGGATGCGGAAGAGCTATGCAGCTATCAGCCTTCTCGATGATATCCATCAGAAGATTACGCTGGGAATATGGCTGAACATTGCCTGTATAAGGAGAATTGCCATACGCCATCTGCCACCAGATATTGGTACTTAACCAATTCTGATACAACTCCTCCTCGGTAAAGAGGTCGTAGAGCGAAACCTTGCCTCTCAACTCTGTACCCTGGATAGAGCTAGCCATCTCATAAAGCTTTCTGTTCAAGTCACTCTGGTTGATATTCTGCTTCACCCAAGCCGGGTCATTGAAAAGTTCCTGCATCACTCGGCTATAGTTAACGTGCTTCTGGGCAAACTCCTGCTGCACCACCTTGATGCCCACGCTATTCTTCAAGCTATCCAGGTATCTGTCTCCCTGATTCATATAGTACATATCATGCTCGCTGGCATCATGGAAGATGTGGAGCTTAGGATTCATGCGAAGCAACTGATGCAAGCCATTCTCCATAGAGAGGATGCAGCGGATCACCACCGTGCTTCGTGCCTCGATATTCGTATTACCGGCAAAGATCTCTGGAAATCTTTCCATCATTCGCCTGGTAATACCCTGATGCTGGAGAGCTCCCAATGGAGTCAACTCGCCATCACGTCCCTTTGCCTCTTCACGAATCAGCTTCACCTTACCCAGTGTTTCCTCACCCTTGGCAGTCAACTTACCTTCCTGCTTCGCCTTCAACAGGGAGAAATAAGGCACATCATACGCCTGCTTGCCAATCATATAGCGGGAGCCATGACGGCCATAGTGGCTCAGATAGAAAGGCTTATAGCCCTTAGGCGCCGGAGTTAACTGCTTCTGAGGCCCGCGATAAGCCACATAGTTACTACCCGAGAGTGTAATGTCTCGCTTGAAATCCTCCAGAGGACTCTGAGCAGACAATGGCATCGCTAAAACAAGAGATGCCAACAATAATAGATTCTTTGTATTCATTGTTACTACATTTTTATTGTATAATTCATTTTTTTCATCATGATTATTTTCAGTTTGCCTGCAAAAGTACCATTATTTCTCGTAAAAAACAAACAAACCCGCTTTTTTCTGCTCATTTCTTCTTTTTATTCGAATATTTATTGTATCTTTGCACTCACAAATGCGCTTGTGGCGAAATTGGTAGACGCGCTAGACTTAGGATCTAGTGGTTTAGGCCGTGTAGGTTCGAGTCCTATCAGGCGCACCGAAGAAAATCCTAACTACTTGATAATAAGCAGTTAGGATTTTTTCTTTCTAGAAACCAGGAAGTTATCATCAACCTACTTACTCATAGATATTGGAAGAAACAGTCGTCACATAACCACGTTTTTTGATTTAAATCAACAAATCCCCATATCTTGCAAGAAAACCAGATAAAATTTTCTTGTTTTTCGCATATTTCCTATACCTTTGCCCACGGAATTCCAATAAAAGAAAAGAAACAAAGTATTAATTTCGGTTTAAAAGATTAATTATGAAGAAGATTATGTTGAGCCTTATGATGGCTCTCGTTTCTGTTTGCGCAAGCGCACAGGTTTACATCGGTGGTACGGCTGGTATCTCTAGCAATAAGATTGGTGATGAAGATAGCAAGACAGCTTACAAGCTCATCCCAGAAATCGGTTATCAGTTCAACAACAAGTGGGATGCCGGTATCGAGGTAGGTATCCAGAAGGGCGATGTTTGCAAGATTGCCCGAGTAGGTGATGCTACTACCTTCACTATTGCTCCTTACGTTCGCTATGCAGCAGTAGAGAGCAAGGTAGTTGATCTCTTCTTCGAGGGTACTATCGGTTATGGCAGTGTAAGCAAGGGCGGTGGCGACTTCTACGAGGTAGGCATCAAGCCAGGTTTGGCTGTTAAGCTTACAAAGCATGTTGAATTCATCTCAAAGATTGGCTTCCTCGGTTACAGAGGTTATTCTCCAGAAGAGGGCAAGAGCTCATCTACATTCGGAGTTGACGTAGATGCAAGCAACATTTCATTTGGAGCTATCTACAAGTTCTAATCTTAGAAAAGCTCATTTACTCATCGTAAATATATCAAGGGCGCAAGCTTTTTCCGCAACAGGAATAGCTTGCGCCCTGTTTTTATGTGAAATCTCAATTTATATGAAACCTCAATAAAGGGCAACTTATATGAAAACCTCAATATAGAGCAACCTTGATAACCCCATCTTTTCTATTCTCAAACACATCGTAAGCTTCCTCTATTCTAGATAACGGAAAACGATGGGTAATGAGAGGAGTGGTATCTATCTTGCCCTGTGCTATCAAGCTCAGGATTTCCTCACAATCACAGCCATCTACTCCACCCGTCTTGAAAATGAGATTCTTGCCATACATATCAGGAAGCGGAAGCATCTGGGGCTTATCATACATAGCAACAATAGTAACGATGGCATTAGGACGGGCACACTTCCATGCCAACTGGAAGGTATCCGAACCACCAGCTACTTCCATCACCACATCGGCTCCACCATGCAAACTCTGCTCCTTGACGAAGGTTTCGCAATCTTCCGGTTCTACCACAAGAACCTGCGGATAATGTTCCTGGATAAATGCTCTCCTGGCTTCTGATTTCTCGCAAACGATGATTTTTCCAGGATTCTTCAGTAAGGTGCAGAGCAAACAGCAAACTCCCGTAGGACCTGCCCCGATAATGAGAACCGTATCTTCTTCCTTTATTTCCGAGATTCGGGTCGCCCAGAATCCAGTGGCAAGAATATCGCCAACAAAGAGTGCCTGCTCATCGCTCACCGTATCAGGAATCTTATTCAATCCGGTAGTGGCATACGGAACTCTGACGTATTCCGTCTGGCCGCCATCTATCCTGCACCCCAACGCCCAGCCACCGTGAGGAGAAGTACAGTTGTTTACGTATCCATGCTGGCAGTAGAAGCATTCGCCACAATAAGTCTCCACATTCACCGTTACTCTATCGCCCGGCTTCACATGGGTAACCTGCCCGCCTACTTCTTCTACAACACCCACCATCTCATGCCCCAAGGTAATACCAGGTACAGCACGAGGCACTGAACCATGCTTGATATGCAAATCGCTGGTACAGATACTGCTCATGGTTACTCTCACTATAGCATCCTTGGCATCCTTAATGGTAGGTTTCGCTTTCTCAACAAAAGCGAATTCTCCTTTTTTAATATATGTAAATGCTTTCATCGTCTCTAGTTTATTAATGTTTTATCGAAAATGCAAATATACAAAAAATATTCATAACATCATACGTTATGCCAACTTTTTATGCTTTGTTAAAATTAGAGTTTTTTTAACGAGAAAATACTGAAAATTCACAGAATATATATATCTTTGCAGTATTATTATAACATCATATCACAAAAAAACATTCTATATGAATAATTACAAGAATATCAAGGCAAAGGTTCTGCGCATTGATGAAGAAGAACATAAGTTCGTCATCGAAGTAGAAAACAGAATTTACAAGGTAGGACAGATTGACTTCCAAAGGAGGCAACCCGCCCCTAAGACACTTGACTGTCTGATGATTACAACCCATCTAGGCAAGGTTTTCATTTCCCAGAACATAGAACACCTCATGAGAAAACATTATAAGGAAAATGATGAGGTGGATTTCAAGATCAAGATGACATTAGGTGATTTCTATCACCTGGAAGACGAATACGGCTTCACGGCCATGTTGAAAAGAGATACCATCATCAATGCAGCGCTCACTCCTAGAGTAAGATGCAGAGTGATGAAGTTCCGCCAGAAATACATGGAGGTACAACTCGTAGAAGTATTGGGCGCCGATAAGTCGGAGTTTTCACTTTCAGATAAAGATTTTCGTGAAATCATAGGTGATGAAAACTGGAATACCCCTGAGTTCAGAAATCTGATGCTCGGAGATACGCCTTCTGACATCTTCGACCTGGAGTGCCACCGATGGATAGCTGGCATCTCCAATCATCTCAGCCAAGATGAATTACAGACATTACTCCTGCAGATTCATTCCCAATGCATCGAAACGCTACAGGGAGAGTATCTCCTGCCCCGATGCAAGGAAGCCGAGCGCATGCTGCTCGAACAGCGATTTACCGATATCATCGAACTGATATCTTACTACATTCAAGCCATCAGAATATTAAGAGAGGGAAAGGCCGAGCATACCATCAGCCAGATTCTTTCCACTCTATCCACTTGTGCCTATATCTACCATCCACGCAAGCAGTTCTGCATCATGCAATGCATCTTCATGCTCGACTTTTCGATTATGGAAAAACTCATCACGTCTATCCTGACTACCCTTCGCAGCCAGCAGGTATATCTTTGGAACAGAAAACCCTTTCAGATGCAATGGCTCAAACTGTTACAAAGCTATGTAGAGAATATCTATCACCAGACAGACAGACTCTCCAGCGATGCAACAACCAAGGAAACCATGATTCAGGTTTTGACCATCGAGCTGATACTGGGACGTCATGCATCGCATAAGATTTACGATAACTCATTGAATCAGGCATTGCTCTATCGCTTGGTTTCGCTGATGAATGTAAGCGACCCTAACAAGACTCTCCAGAAAGCATTCCTTTCTCTCTTCACCCCGACAGAATTCAATGCTGCCCTTCCTTTCAACAGCGATGACGCATTCGTCCTCGCCAATATGCTCTGCTCCCAACAGGACAATGAAACCGTGGAGAGTTTTGAACCTGCCAAATATGAGAATGAAACAACTCTTCTCACCGTCAACGAGCAAGCTATCACCATACAGCCAAAGGATTTGGATAAAGAGAATGTATATATGCCTCTCTCTTCACGTATGGGATTATGGCATGGACTTTCCATCCGCCTGGACGAAAAACCACCGGTAAAACTACGTGGAAAAGTAGGTACTACCATCGAACACTATAAGGAACTGTGGGAATACATCAACCATTCTCTATTCTCCCAAAAGCGTAAGTCCTCAAAAAAGCAAAACAGAAAACTCTATATAGATGATGAAACGACCATCATCGTAACCAAACAACTGGCAGGACAGCTCTTATTTGAATGCAAAGTAGTAGAAGAAGGTTGTGAGGGAGTGGGAACGTTAGATGTTTTAAACGATGTTGTACCTTTCTTCCCTGGCGACATCAACACCCAGTCGTTTGAATATCAAGGGATGCCCCTCTTGTTGCATGCCTACGTAAAAGAAGTCAACAATGATGGAAGTTATGTCTTTGCCATGCGTGATATGATCAGCGAATACGCAGACGACGTACGAGTAAACGATCTGTTTTATAACTCTCGCCTCACCTGTCTGCTCTTCAATCAGGTATCCGACGTACCTCGTGTTCCTGCCGTAAGCAGCGAAGGCTTTTCAGTTTCCGTATGTCCTGCCCCTGGCATGACTCTCGATGATTTGAAAAAAGGTATGGTGATAGAAGTTGATAACATCACGGAAGGAACCAATGGTTATCTCAACGGCACCTTCCTGCGGGAATCACCGGAAAGCCGATTCAGTCTTGCCGATGCTTTCCATCAGCTGATGCTGGGGTATGCAGCACATGAGGTTTACAATCCAAAAAATGAAAAGGATGAATTGGCTAATGCGATGCCTATAGAGAAAGTATATGTATCGGAAATGATGAGCATCATAGATGCCAAAGCCACCCTAGAAGAAGACAAGATCAAGGCATACAACTATCTCAATTTCTGCCGACTTCTTGCCATCATGCTCGACAGCAAGGAGAGAACCAGTTATTACGATAGTCGACTTACGCTCCTGGAGGTACTCAACGATTTTGCAACATTAGATAAGGTAGATATCAACAAGATTGAACACATCGCCGAAAAGGAACCGGAATTGTTTGAACGCAATGCCATCCTTCGCCACGACTTTATGCAATTGCGTATCATCGGTTGTCTGGATAGCGAGGAACACTACGAAGACCTGTACCGTTGGAGCTGTCTTACAGAAGATCCTCACCTGCAGCAACTGGCATCGCTCGTGCTCTCTCATAACTTCGTGAAGAAATCGGGACTTCTCACCCAAGCCGGTGATATCCTCGACAAGATTCGCGCTCTTCTGAAACTCCACAAGTCATCTTCCAACAAGAAGAACTATGGCAAGGAAGATTTCCATACCGAGTTCAAGACATCCATCATCTATCCAGAAAACTCTATGCGAGTGGATGTGCAGGCACAAACCGTCAAGATTATGCAGGAAATATGTGCCTTCCTCAATGCCGAGGGCGGCCATCTCTATCTGGGCGTATCGGATATTGGCTATGAAATGGGATTGGAAGAGGACTTGAAGAACCCGCTCTTCAAAGGCTCCAGAGATAAGTACGAGGTATATGTCAACAATCAGATTATCTATTATCTCGGTCAGGAAGGAGCACATTATATACATACTCACTTCGATACGGATATCAGCAATGCGGTACTCATCATCGACATCGAGCCATGCCCTACACCTAAAGCCGTAGGCAATGTATATTACGAACGTATGGGTACATCTGCGCGCAAGGTAAACGAAACCTATAAGGACAAGTTCCTTGCCATCAGAAAACAATGGGCAGAAGAGCACATTCCGCATGCTGTGGTTACACAGGAAGAAATGCCGACTGCGTTAGAAAACACTCTAGCCACCAAGGAGTCAAAAAACTCCACTAAGCATGTAGAATCTGCTCCTATCACCGACCACATCCAAACCTCACGTCTGCGCAACAATGCATTGCACGATTACGAGGAAGGCTACCGCCCTATCACGGCAGTCATCTGTCTGATGGACACGGACGAATACAAGATACTGGATGAAGACGACTGGCAGGATTATCGCCTGAAACTGGCTGTTCATGAAGACGAAGAAGAAGGATGGCTCATTCTTGTCTATGAAAGCGGAAAGGTATGCAAGGTTTCGATGGCAGAGCTCTTGCAGAGAGAACGGGGCAGAGCATTCAAGCGTTACGCTGGCGAAAAACTCATCTTTGCGTCCGTTGCCTCAGACAAGGACTCTGTATGTGTGGGATTCATTGACGGCAAGACCAACCATTACGTCAGATTTGATGATGTTGACAGATTCGAACACGGCAAGATGCAGGCAGAAGGTACCCTTCCTATGGATGTACCGAATGCCGGCGTTCATTATGTAGAAGTGATTGCACAGAATCAAGTCCCTGTCAATAGAAACATCGGTAGAAAGACCATCGGATGCATCCTGAAAACCGTAGAAGGAAGAAGATGCATGGCAGTTCTTCCCGACTGTAATTTGAAATAAACAGATTACACCATCATTTTTTCCAGTTGCTCCTGTGCCTTTCTCATATCCTGTTCAAAACTTACATGGTCGAGAAGGAAACCATCTCTTCCATCAGCAAGTTTCTGATAAAGCTGCGGATTCATGCCATCCACATACTGGCTGATAGCATATTCGATATCATCACGCTGCGTGGGATTGGTAGAGAACTCATAGACACGAAGCTTCTGATGAATAAAGCAATAAGCCGACTCTATACAGTCTTGAGAGATACTGGATAGAGAGCAACTGTCTTGATTGGTACTGTCTCCAAAATGGGTGAAGCCCTCTTTACCGAGGGTTTCACCTTTATTTATATTTTCACCTTTGTTTATATATTGATTCATATCCATTATTTCACTCCCTTCATTGACAAGGCAATGCGCTTGCGCTTCAAATCTACTTCTGTCACTCTCACCATCACATGCTCATGGAGCTTCACCACTTCACTAGGGTCACTGATGTAGCGGTTTGACATCTGTGAAACGTGAACCAATCCATCATTGTGAACACCTATATCTACAAAGGCGCCAAATTTGGTGATATTGGTTACGATGCCAGGCACTACCATGCCCTCCTGCAGATCCTCAATGGTCTTGATGCTCGCATCAAACTCAAATTTTTCAACCTCTCCACGAGGATCCAAACCAGGTTTGTCAAGCTCAGCCATAATATCCATCAAAGTAGGCATACCCACCTCAGCAGTGACATATTTCTTAATATCTATTTTCTTCTGCAAATCCTTATCTTCCACCAGCTGCTTCACGGTGACTCCCTGATCTTTCGCCATCTGCTCAACCAAGGCATAACGCTCTGGGTGAACAGCACTGTTATCCAAAGGATTCTTGGCACCAGGAATACGGAGGAAGCCGGCACACTGCTCGAAGGCAGAAGGACCCAGACGTGGCACCTTCTTCAACTGCGCACGCGAAGCGAAGGCTCCATTCTCCTTACGGTATTCCACAATATTCTTGGCAAGAGTAGGACCGAGACCACTCACGTAGGTAAGAAGATGCTGCGATGCGGTATTCAGGTTGACACCCACCGAGTTTACACAACTCATCACCACGGTATCCAAGCTCTTCTTAAGCTGAGTCTGATCCACATCATGCTGATACTGTCCCACACCGATGCTCTTAGGATCAATCTTTACCAGTTCGGCAAGCGGATCCATCAGTCGGCGACCAATACTTACAGCACCACGCACGGTTACATCCTCATCCGGGAATTCATCTCTGGCAATCTTGGAAGCAGAATAGATAGAAGCACCATCCTCACTTACTACATAGATATCCACAGGGTGTGGATAACTTATTTCGTGCAACCAGTCACTCGTCTCGCGACTTGCCGTACCATTACCCACAGCCATCGCCTCTACCTGATACATCTTCACCATGCGCAGGATAGCCGAAGTAGCCTCATTTTTCTTATTACGAGGAGGATGAGGATAAACGATTTCATGATGAATCAGATTACCTTGTGCATCCAGACAACAAGTCTTGCAACCATTGGCAAAACCAGGATCAACAGCCATCACGCGCTTCTGACCTAAAGGAGCAGCGAGCAAGAGCTGACGCAGGTTCTCTGCAAAAACCACAATAGCCTCTTCATCCGCCTTCTGCTTACTGAGAGCAGCAAATTCAGTTTCAATACTAGGTTTCAAAAGACGCTTAAAGGCATCATCCACCGCTTCACCTACCAATGTCTGGCACTCACCATATCCATGTACATAGTAGCGTTTCAGCTTATCCTGGCACTGCTCGTCATCGGCAGAGATACTGATACGGAGGAATCCGGCAGCCTCACCACGACGCATCGCCAAGAGGCGATGAGAAGAACATCTTTTCAATGGCTCAGAGAAATCGAAGTAATCAGAGAAGCGCTGTGCTTCTTCTTCATCTTTCTTCTTGGCAACCACCTTCGAAGTGATGATGGCTCCCCTGCGGAATTCGCCACGAATCTGATTTCTACTCTCCTCGCTTTCGCTTACGATTTCTGCAATGATATCCTTAGCACCCTGCAGGGCAGCATCAGCATCCTTCACCTTGTCGCCTACAAACTTCTTAGCAGCCTGCAGCGGGTTGCGTTCACGCTGAAAAAGCAGAACTTGAGCCAAAGGTTCCAAACCAGCCTCACGGGCAATCTGTGCACGGGTTCTGCGCTTAGGCTTGAAAGGAAGGTAGATATCCTCCAATTCTGTGGCATCCCAACAGTTTTCGATACGCTCTTTAAGAGCATCTGTCAGTTTACCCTGCTCATCAATAGTCTTCAGGATGGTTTCTTTTCGTTTCGCCATTTCCTTCAACTTTTCGTTAGCCTGAGCGATGGCCTCGATATTCACCTCATCCATATTTCCCGTTTTCTCCTTACGGTAACGGGAAATAAAAGGAATGGTGCATCCTTCTTCAAGAAGCTCCAATGTATTCTCGACAGCCTGCTCACGTAATTTGAGTTGGGCTGCAATAATCTTTGTAAATTGATTCATAATTAATTTTTATTTTTGCGAATGCAAAGATACAAAAAAGCCTCAGAAATCTTTCGAA
>NZ_QUCG01000004.1:0-92174 GCF_003473645.1 Prevotella sp. AM23-5
AGGATGGTTAAACTAAATATGTTACTATCTATTTTTCTTATCACTAAATGAGTTACGCATTTTTAATTTTATCACTATATGGGTTGTCAGCGAATCCCCATTATACCTAACTAGGTTACTCTTTTTAAGGAGCTATCCCTAGAAAGGTTACGGTGATGATATTCTTTCAAATGCAAAGATACACATTTTCAACTAATTAGAAGAATTTTCCCAAGGATTTTTCCACATTTTCTGCTGTGGCCCCGCTTGAGTATGTGCAACAGATGGTGTTTGATTACCGATACTCATATGCGGTCTTTCGTCGTTATAAAACGCAATAATCCTGGTCAGTTCCTTCTTACATACTTTACGAGTAGGAATTGTCATCCTATAAAGCCATTCCGTTTTTAAAATGCCGTTTGCACGTTCTGCTATGGCATTCTCCAAAGGATCTCCTGTTTGAGTCATACTTATTTGTGAGCCATGACTTTTTAGGATAGACACATAATTCTGACTGCAATACTGGCTTCCTCTGTCAGAGTGATGGATGAGTCCTTTTGCAGTTTCTTCATCAATGCTTTTATATGCCATTTTAAGCGCTTCTAATGGATATACAGTTTCTAATGTTGGACCAACAGCCCATCCAACGATTTTATGGGAATACAGGTCTGTTATAAGCGAGAGGTAGCACACACCTTCATTGGTTTCAACATAGGTGATGTCACTTGCCCAAATCTGGTTCGGATGGGTAGGAACTACTCCCTTAATCAAGTTTGGATATTTGCGGTAATTATGGTCGGAATCTGTTGTCTTATAGCGCCTACGGCGCTTTATACGCACCATGAGCCCATGCTTACGCAGCATCTCAATAAATGCGTCACGACCAGGGAAGCAGCCTGTATCCTCAAACATCTGTTTCAATATGGCATGCAACTTTACAGCTCCTAAGCCAGGATTTGACTTACGATACTCACGTGCCTTTTCAATGATGATAGACTCAATGACATCTTCAGCAAAGCCGTCAGAGACATTGCGCTTATTATATGCTTGCCGGGTGAAACCAAACAGCCCACATAGAGTGCCTAAACCTTGGCTCTGGCACTCTGTGCGGAGCAAGCTTACTGTTTGGTACCAGATTTTTTTCTCACAGGAATATTGAAGGTTTCTTCTGCGAGGTCAATCATGGTGGAGAATGCCTTAGAGCGAAGCTTCTCTAACTCCAAAGCCTTGCGGAGACGCTTAATCTCTGCATCTTTCTCTTTCAACTGTTCATTTGTTGTCTTTGCCATATCGTCACGGTTTTGGTCTTCTGGCGGCAAAGATAACAAATCTTTTTCATTTAAGAACTTATCCATCCAAGAAAATAGCACTGTACGACTGCTTATATAGTATTTCTTGATGATTTCTTCTGCTGGGAGCCCACTCTCCATATACTCTCGAACTATCATGATACGATCATCATCTGTAAAAGAGTAGCTATTCAACTCTACCTCACGGGTCTCAAACCAACCAGTGTCCTCATTATACACACGTTCAATTCTTGTCTTACGTTTCATTGTCACTTCTGTTTGTTCCTAAGTGACAACCTTTTTCAGGGAAGTACAGTATAAATATTTGTAACTGAGTAATTATGTATACATTTTTAGATAATATGTTCAAGGTGCTCAAAGTGACAGCCAATAATGAACAACAGAAAGATTTGGCGGCTTTGGCGATTTGTGGGAACAATTTGGAAGCTATTGCGGTTCTGCAAAAACTTCATCAGTATTGTGTGAATATTGGCGACTTACAACATGCAGAAGAAATTCAGCAAGAGATTGTTAGACTCCATAATGAAATTTCACAAGAGGTATTGGAAAAGGCATTGAGAAATAGAAATAATATATAGGTATAAGTGGCAATAATGCTGAATCTATAATGTTGCTTCAAAATGCTGATAGGTGTAACTGCTTGTAATATAGTGGGGATGCTGTGTTGGTGATATTCTATCTTTGTGATGTGTTTCGCAGAATCAAGAATACAGCAAAGGACATTTACAAGAGATATAAGGGTAAAAAATAGAATGAAATAATGAAAATATTACGCATATTACAACTTTCCGATATACATTGGAAGAAGCAGCTTGATGCTGCTGATGACTATACAGACATAAGGGACCAAATGCTACAAGATTTGGAGTATTATTGTAAAGGTACAGGTAATAGCTTTGATAAAATTCTCATTTGCGGAGATATTGCATTCAGTGGTTCTGTAGATGAGTATAAACGGGCTAATTCATTTATCAGAGAACTGTGTAAGACCGTTGCTTGTAAAAGCGAAGAAGTTTATACCGTCCCTGGCAATCATGACAAGAATGTAAATGAACATCCCAAATGTGTGAGAGAATTCATTCATCAAGCTATATCTAACCGCGGAAATGATTGTGATTGGTGGTGGAATAAAATGATTGATGAAGATTTTTCTTTCATCAAGAAATTGTATACACCTTTTAAAGAATACAATCATTTCTGCAATGATGAGAGAGACAATGCTGAACCTTTTATGCTAGGAGCTTTAGAAATGGATGTTGATAGACATAATGATGCAGACATGTTTTGGCATTCAGAATTTGAAGATGACCTCGAAGGATATCACGTCAATTTGTATGGTGTGAACTCAGCCCTGATTAGTGACTTAAATGATTATGACACAGATCCCAATAGAACAAAGGGACATCGTCTTTTCCTTCCCCAAATAGCATATCGTGGTGCAAAATGTAAGGATGGTATCATAAACATACTAATGTGTCATCATCCATTAGATTTCTTGCTGAATAAAGATACAATAGCCAAAGACTTGGATAAAAGGTATGCTTTGCAGTTATATGGGCATGTTCATATAGCCAACAGTGATATTAATAACAATGCAGTGCACATATACTCAGGCTCTTTAAACCCTGGAGATGTGAATGATAACACATATAAACCAGTCTATAATATCATAGAACTCTCCATAGAAAAGCATGATAATGAAAACGATGTGTTGAAAGTGGATTTGAGGGTTCAGAAGTATGATGGGGAACAATTTGTGAAGGATGAAGAACAATCCAAACCATTCAAAGTTACATTGAAAAAACATGATTTATGGAAGGATGCTAATAAACCTGCGGTAGTTATCGGACAGAGACTTCCAGATGGCCTATCCAAGCGTGATGTTAGACACAAGTTTAAACAGTGTCCAAATTCAAAAGAGATAATACAAAAGATGTACCCAAAGATTGATTGTACAGGCTCTGCCTATATGAGAAATCAAGTGTTCTTGGAAAAAATCAGGGAAGACAACAGGTGGGTTGAACTTTATAAAATGATAAAGTGATGAATAATGTACTAAACAATATTCTCATGCAATGTGGTCTTATTGTACCACTTGAAGAGACTGAAACAGACGTATTGGCAAAAGCCTGTTCCGAATACATTGGTAAAGAGTCGTTCTCATTCGATGATTTCGAGGAATTGGTCGATTGCTATGTTATGAATCGGGAATGTAATGAGTTGAACGATTTCGTGGCAGAATACATTTCAAGCAATGGCTTGGGTAACTATAATTTTCCCAAACGTATAAAATGCGCACTTGTTTTCTATTGCATCTATTTGGCTATAGAAGAATGCGAAGATGACAAGGAAACAGCATTACGATCTTTATCGTTGCAAAACGTTATGATTCAAGTGCATGGAAATTGGGAAAAATTAAATTATCAAGATGTACTCTATAAGCTATATTTTAAATATAATCAATATGCAGAGGGAGAAGTAATCGGTGAAAAGAAATATCCAAGAGACTTTGTTCAATCAATGTTTATTGATAGTTTTCGACAGGGTGAGACTATCTCCGAGGATATGTCTGATAAAATTCAGTCTTTGGCATTGATGGCCTGGGATTCAGAAATGTCGCAATTCATAAAAGGATTAACGGAAACGAATGATTTCTTGAAAATACAATTGATATTGGAACATTATTTTATCAATAAGCCGCAGATACCTCAAAAAGAAAATTTTATAGAGTTAATGCAACGTGTTTTTCCACGTGGCGGAAATGGACAAAGGCAAAAGATAGAGAAAATTCTTAAAAACTTGGCGGAAACGGACGTATGCCTTGTTGATGAAATCAGATCAGATTCATCTTTGCTATTGCATGAAATTGAAAATGCAAGGGATAATGAATATGGTGATTATCTGAAAGACTTCGAACTGAGTCCAAAAGAGTTCTTTGTTTATCTCTATCATGAACTGCTATTAGAGGATTTGTTAAAAGATTAAAGTAATGGAAGACAAAAAAGATATTTTAGAAAGTTTGGCTGGCGTTACACGACCAAAACAAACTGATGATATCATAGATAATGCTGTTACGCAATCTGCGCAGTATTATTGTGATGCGCTGACAGATGAAAACGTAAATGATGTTTTGGGAGATTGTGATACGCATCTTATAACATTGGTTGGCTTTTCCGAAGTTGGAAAATCAACATTTGTGGCTTCTTTGTATCATAAAGTTATGTCTACAGGAGAAATTGATGGATACAAGTTTATAGATTCTGATACTTATATCGGATTTGAACGCAGGGCGTATATTCGGAATGAAGATTTGAAAACTTCTAAGCGAAATTCTAGAACAACTACATTGGAAGGTCAGTTTTTGACCTTGACACTATTAAAGAATGCAAAATTAAAGAAATTGATTATTTCTGACCGTGCTGGAGAAATGTATAAAAATAACTATAAGAATAACTTGTCTGATGTTCAGAAAGACAAAGGACTTATTAATTCTCACCACATAGTTTTCTTTGTGGATTCTTCATCAATTAATAATGAAGATGATTACGGCGATTTTTGTGATGAATTTCAGTTGTTACTTGGACGCATGGCATCTGCTGGTGTTTTTGCCATTTCAAAAGTGTATGATATAATTTATAACAAGATTGAATTGAATTCAACCGATGAAGAAAAAGCATTGTACACAAAGCAAAGTCAAGAATTGGAGAATATGCTGAAGAATGATTATGGTATCAATCTCTTGAATAGGTTTGAGATTACAGCAAACAACATGCAAGACAAAGAGTTGAATCATGTCTTTGACTATTTTGTAAACACCTTGAATGGTCAAATTATATGTCAACAAAAAGAAACGAATTGGGTACAAACATTGTTGAACGAATAAAAAGAAAGTATGAGTGTTACAAAATGTATGATAGCAGGATTGCCAGGTTCGGGCAAGTCTACATATATAGGTGCATTATGGTATTGTCTGATGCATCCAGAAAAAGTCGGTAATATAAAATTAGTCGCTGATAAGATGAATCTTGCAAATGATCTTACAGTGCTAAACAGATTGAGTGAAGCTTATAAGAATATGAAGCTTATAGACCGCAATTATTCTAATCAAAATGAGACCGTTCTGATAAATCTTAAAGAAGCTGGTTCTGATAAAAAAATCCAAGTGGAAATACCTGATTTTCTTGGAGAAAACTTTCGCGATTTTATTGTTTTTAAAGAGTCTGAACTTGTTTCTAAATGGTTGAAGGATACAGATACCTTAGTATATTTTATGAACGAAGTCATTCCGCCAGAATTCGAAGATGACCATGGTCCAGAAGATGACGAAGAACCATTGCCTGCTAAAGATATTGCTCCATTTACCATTACAGATATTTCCGCTGTAGCAATGAATATCATGGTATTGAAATCTCTGTTGAGCAAAAAGAAATTCAGAAAAGTCGTAATTGTACTTTCTTGGTGGGATGAAAATACTGCAAATGGAACAATACCAAAAAATCCAAAGGATTATCTTAGAGATGAATCGCCAGCATTATATAATTTCATAGAATACTATATTCCAAATGCTGATATTATTGGTTTGAGTTCACAAGGTTTGGAGTATCCAAAAGAAAATGAAGAAAGCTACGAAGCAACAAAAAGGGAAATAAAAGCGAAAACAAGAGAAGGTAAAAGATCTTTTGTTGAGGTTGGAAATGATATTATACACGATTTGTCTTTACCATTATATTTACTTATAAAGGAATGATAATAGAACAGACTTTACACGGCTATAACAAAGGACATGGATTGTTGGCGAGTTCATTTCCAGTAAAACCTAATGATGATTCTTCTTTGATGTCAGTCCTAAGTGATTGGACTGGCTATAGAGATGAGTTAGGAGGAGACTCGTATATGACATTCTATCCTCTGTCTAATGGCGAAAAGTATGCATTTGCCAAAACTTGGTATGCCGAGGAAATGGAACGTCCTGGATGTGTCTGGACGCATACACTTATTGTTGACTTAAAAAAGGTGGATAGGAATTTTGACTTTAGAACTCTGGAAAATTATTTCAGACGACCTCTAAAAGACAAATATGACTTCTATCACCAAAAAATAGAAATAGACACCTTTGAGAATGGAAACTCAAATGCTGTGTTTGAGCAATTCGATGATACTTCTTTGATGGTTCTCTATTTATTGTTGCTTGGTAACAATAAAAATCTATTTATATACATGGATAAAGACCACGGGATATACGATGCGTTGTGCTTTTATCTACTGCAATATATGCCTTTGGATATGCTGAAAAACATTGAACTGAGTACAGGTTCTGTTTCTAACAGAAAAATTGGAGATATAGACTTTTCTATACAATTCACAGACAATACAGCCAATATATCTTTGTCTAATGCTCCATGGAACGGAAAATTTGATAAGACGAACTTTTATGTTGGATTGCAATATATCTTTGAACAATCAAAAACATTAAATGACCCATTTCCTAGTTTGATAAGGCTTTTTCGTGAGGATATACGTGAAGATAAAGATAAGCTCATGGCTTTTGCTGTATTAATGAAAAAACTTGATACAGCTTTGACGGAGAATGTTGGGGCAGAACAATATGCGGAGGTTCTTCATTTGTTAGAGGAATCTTTTCCAAATATATATGATGGAGTTCGATTGAAATGTAATTTCTTGTCAAAAAAAATCTCCAGTTTATATGGGACAGAAAAAGATTATCTCTATCAAATCGCATCATTGAAAAATGATTCTTTTTTATACCCAGAAGAAACACAGTTTGAAAGTCGTTTAATGGAGTTGGATAAAGAGAACCATGCAGGTTACATAGATTTAATCACCAAGATTGCAGCATTAGCTCACCCTAATGACACCGCTTGTAAAGCCTTGCTCTATGCCATTAATAATATGGAAGAGCAAGAATTGCTTAATCTCATAGACAAAGAATGGGAAAAATTATTGCCTTTTCTTAGCTCTAACGATAGATTCTTTGAATCAGGTATGTGGCTTAAAGTTTCGAATGATAAATTTAATACCATATTTTTACTGTTTAGTCAAAAACTATCTGATAAATTCATATATTGGGATGGATTGCTGAATAAGGCTATTGATGCAGAAGCTCTTGTTGGTGAGGATGTCTCAAAAAAAATCATAGAGAAAGCAAAAGATGCCGTTAGCATTATCTTTGAAGCTGCAAATAGTGGTAGCCACCATTTTGTATCTCCTTTTTTATTGCAGGCTTGTTTGTTAAAAAAGCAAGATATATTCATATGGATGAACTCGCAAGAAACCATTAATGAACGAGTTGAGCAATTCTTGTTATATAAAATAGAGCCGAATGATTATGATTTGAAAAGTAATTCTTCATCAGTGTGGAAAGCTTTTTTGAATCAAGACAATGAAAATAAGAACATTGATTTCTATATATACCTATATATTCTTGCACACAATTGGCATGATGTTATAGCGATAGAAATGCTTAAGCATAGCTTTTATCACATATATATTGCTTTAAGCAAAAATCAGTTGGACGAAAAATATTGGAATAGAATTAGTTGCTTTACTTCTATATCCTATTTTATAGATAAATGGGATAAATGCAAGATACTGAGTAGAGGATTGGTTGATTATCTAAAAAATACAAGTGTAGACATTAGAGTACTGAAAGAATTTACTCCAAATAAGAAAATCAATGAGCGTTTAGTACACTATTGGAAGAAAAGCTAATTTTAAGAAGTATAAGCATATCCCTAAAAATTATGGAACAAAGAAATCCACAACCCAAATCATTCCTCTGGCATCTCGACTTCGAGCCATTCACCTGGCACATCTTCTACGGTGGACAATGTCCGCCATTCGTTACCGAAGAGAACAAGGAGGCATGGCAATGTTATCTGAAAAAAGTTATCAAGAAGCATCGTGAGTATTCTTTTGCATTTGCACCCGGAATCACGAAAGCCAAAGTTGGTTAATGGGTGTTAAGATGTACTAGTAAGTTTCCTAGATATTCTCTATTCACCGATTCTGTCCTTCGCCTACCCAACATTCTTTCTTGATTCCATTAAATTCAAAAATGTTAATAATATGGATAAAGAACTGTGTTTTGGCGTAGATGTCTCCAAGAAGACACTTGACCTTGCTTATTATGATGGTGAAACAATTGATTGGAAGAATGGTAAATCACCGTTAGCCCGTATGGCGGTACCTATATAATATATTACCTTTGCATCCGTAATCAAAACAGTTTGATAATGGAAACAAGGGAATATTTCGAAAAAGTGATGCAGGATTACAACCAAAACCATAAAGGTCGTAGCTTGCGCAAGTATTGTAAGGGTGAGGCTGTGGATTATGACTGGCTCATTGAGCTTAAGAAATCATATCGTTCAAATAAGCTTCAACCAAATGAAAACAAGAAGTTAGGCGAAGGATTATCAAATAGCTGAGATATTTGGTGAGAACTTCCAAGTACCACAATCGTATAGATATATCAATAATATCAAGACGATAAGAGTTCTTACTAGTCTATAAGCAAAGCTAATAATATTACAATGACATACAATTACCGAAAAATAAGACTACTTGGCTTGACCATAAAAGATGGGTGTAATCCTAAGCTGACAAAAACGTTGGCTACAGGTTACTATCCTTTTTACACAGATGAACTCAGTGATGCTTTCTTCCTGCGGAATGTCAGCGTCACTGCTATCGTGGGCATGAATGGTGCTGGCAAATCATCACTACTAGAGTTGATGTTTCGTATGATAAACAACTTTAGTGCCTGTTTGGTCGGGAATACAATCAGACGTAATGGAGCTGATGAAATCTATTTTATTCCTGGCATTAAGGCTACTCTTGATTACGAAATAAGAGGCATGAAGGGTACATTGATTTGTGATGATGGAATTGTGGCATTGGTTTATGGTGATAAGAAATTCTTTTTGTCTGATCCTGACTTGACGATGATAGATGAATATCGGGATTTCGAAGTTTGCTACAAGCCCAAAACTGCAAAGAGAAGCGAGATAGCAAGTTGCTTTTTCTACACCATCGTCATGAATTATGCCTTACAAGCTTATAATTCTCTGGACTATCAAGACGAAAAGGCAGAGCATTATCAAACAGACCATCTAATTGGGGCAAGTTCGAATGGCAACTGGATGAACAGCATGTTTCATAAGAATGATGGATATACTTCGCCTATTGTCTTGAATCCATACAGAGATCAAGGTGTTATTGATATGAAGACGGAGACAGCTTTGACCAAAGACAGGCTTGCAGGTATTCTTGTTGAGGCAAAGAGAAAAAATCGAGAATTCATAGATGGCTATCAACTTTTGCGCATTGTTTATGCGTTTAATCCATATAGAGTGATTGCTAAGTTGCCTGAAAAATTTCACGAAAAGGATGTAACACAGGTAGAGAACTCGTTTAGGATACTTTATGGAGAGGAGAATTCTTTTGTAAAACTTGTTTTGGATGCATACGGATATTCGTTTGCAAATTCTAACTATATGTCTGCTTATGGATGTATTTATCTTATCTATAAGACCTTGACAATCCCATCAAAATATCCAAGTTACGCAGAATATGCCTCAGTAGTTGATATTGAAAAGATTGATGGTTTTTTAAAAGATGAAAATGAAAAGAAAGACTTGGTCCATCTTATCACAGAAATAAAGAAAGACAAATCTCACATCACAACGAAAATCAGGCAAACCATTCATTTCTTGGATGCCTTTGACCAAGACATTTGGGCAGAGAACAAATTTACTTATGAGTTTTATGAAGATTGGTTAAGGATGGACAAGAAGAACACTTCTCTTGAAGCGACAATGGAGCTGATGCCACCTCCAATCTTTAACTCGGAGATTATCATGAAAAGAGATAAGGACGAAGCGGAAATTCCTTTTTATAAACTCAGTTCCGGTGAAAGGCAATTCTTGTTCTTGATGAGTTCTGTCATCTATCATGTGATGAACATAAAATCAGTGCCAACTTCTCGTATCGCTTATCGATATGTGAATATAATTCTTGATGAAGTGGAGCTTTGTTTCCATCCTGAATACCAAAGAACATTCTTGTATAAGCTTTTGCAGTCTATCCAAAGATTGCATTTGAATACATATTGTGGCTTTAATATCATTATTACGACCCATTCTCCTTTTTTGCTTTCTGATATACCTCAGAGCAATGTGCTTTACTTGGAAGATGGTCATGTTGTGGATAAGAGCTATATGCAAAATCCTTTTGCTGCAAATGTAAATGATATTTTGCGACAGAGTTTTTTCTTGAAAAATGGCTTTATGGGTGAATTTGCCAAGCAGAAAATCCTAAAAGTAATAGATAGTTATACGAAGAAAAAACTTGATACAAATGAGTTTAAGGAAGCTGTGGAGTTATTGACTCTAATTGGTGAACCATTGTTGAAAAACAAGCTTTCGACATTTATGGAGGATAAGGGCGATGAGAAGAATACTAATAGATGATAGAGTTAGAGGTATAGCTATGTCTTTTAAGAAATTTCTTGAAAATGGTTTAGGTAGTAAATATAAGTCTCCTAAAACACACTTGGGAGAGTTGGCTAATAATCCTCTACTTAATCCTCAGCAAAAGCAATATGTTCAACTTGTCATCAGTGAATGGGACAACTTGATAGTATTGGAACCACCCTTCGATAACACTATTAAAAAGTTTGAAACCTTATTTCCTGCTGATAAGATTTCAACTGAGCAGTTTGGAATTGACTCTAAATCCCCCAAGTTCCTTTATAGGGAAATAGTAGAGGCAATGCGATATGATTACGTGCAAGAAAGTGTCTATCCTAAAATTATCAATCAGCTTGGTATCAAGACTTGCGTCTATTGTAATGCTCAATATGCTTTTTCTTATGATAATGGTCGGAATAGTTTTCGAAATTATGAGATAGACCATTGGATGCCTAAGAGTAAATATCCTTATTTATGCACTTCATTTTTCAATCTTCAGCCGAGCTGTACCAAGTGTAATAAATTGAAATCAAACAAGGATGATATTCTTCCTTTTTGCTTATTTACGGATGATAAAAGTAAATTAAACCCATTTGATTTTTCAATACTTCATGTGTCGTGTGCGCAATATTTAGCTACACATGACCGGGATATGCTAAGGATTATATTTTCATCGAATGAACCTGGTTTGAAAGATAATATGGATGCCTTGTTTCATATATCTACTCAATATCAAGCGCATAAGGAAATGGTGGAAGAGTTGATATGGAAAGAACAAATCTATAATAGTACCATCCTTGATATTTACAAAGACAACTTTAAGCAATTGGGGTTTAAGCAGACAGACTTTAATCGCTTTATCTTGTCGAATTATGATAAGGACGAAGACATTCTAAAGCGTCCTTTTGCAAAGATGGTGCAGGATATAGCCAAACAATTAGGAATCATTTAAACATATAGAAATATGTTATCAATATTAGTTTCTAAGATTATATCAACGGAATCCTTTCCGTTAATCAGATATTCGAGAATAAGGGAAAGACATATACCTATCTCACCCCAGTGTCTTATTTGACTGCTCTCGACAATAAGGAGCTATTCTCGCAGCTGGATGGTATCTTTGCGGATGGCGGGTTGTTGGTGAAAGCCATCAAGATGGTGTATGGCAAACAAGTGACTCGCCGAAGCTTCGACATGATTTCTATGGATCCAGAGTTGTTTGCTTACGTTGCCAAGCATGGAAAGACTATCTATATCGTGGCTTCGAAGCGGGAGCAGGTGGAGAAGGCCGTGGAGATATTTCGTGATGACCGATGGCTCTTTGTAATTTCTCTTTCATGCGTGCAAAAGTACAACTTTATGCTGAAACTACAAAAGATTCCGCAAGGGGTCGCCAACATACGGTAAGCATGTGGCGGTGGAACTGACGGGGGTATCTCGATATTGGATGAATCACTCGGGATTGATTGGCGCATTCCTACGGAACATGCTAATCTTTCGGAGAAGGATACGAAACATGAGGTGCTGAAGGACTTTCAAAGTCCTTTTGAATACTAAAAGGATTTTGATTTCTAAAATCATCTAATCTTTTTTTCTAAAATCATCCCGTCCTTCTTTGTTGATAAAGCGAGCTGCACTCGGCAATTTGAAAGCAGCTTTCAATGCACTCATTGGCATCGCTTTTTCCCATTAAAAAAGGCTTTTTCGAAAACTACCCGTCCTTCCTTACCGTTAAGGAAGGCTCCACCTCTCATCTCGGTCTTCTCCCCTCAGGGAAGAAGAGGGAAACCGCCCTACTCGGTGCTCGGAACCGCTACGCTATAAGGTTGGCGGGGCATCAAAGCCCTGCGCCAGGTTTATGCGGGCTGGGACCGCCTGGAAATAGCAGTTTATAGTTTACAGTTTTTGTAGTAATTTGCTGATGAGTTGCAGATTTCTTTCGATTTTCTTGGTGGTTTCGAGAAAAAAGAGTAATTTTGGCGGCAAAGTTGAACGTTTAATTGAAAAAGGATGGAACAGACAGTTTTTAACCCTGCTCAGATGAAGATTCTGCAGATGATGTCTTATATCAAGACTCCACAGGAATTGGATAATCTTGAAAATGTTCTCTCTCAATACTTTGCAAAGAAGGTTGATGAGGGGATTGATGAGTTGTGCGATAATGGCAGTATTACTCTAGATACCATAGAGAGCTGGGGAAATGAACATTTACGCACTTCTTGCAAATGAGAAAGATAGTTCTTGATACTAATTGCTTATTGATGAGCCTTCCAAGGATAAGTCCTTATCGTAAGATTTGGGATGATTTCTTGAAAGGTAAATTGACTTTGTGTGTCACAAATGAAATTATTGAGGAATATTTAGAAATTATAGAGCAGAAGACTAATGCAAATATTGCTAGTAATGTTGTGTCTGTGATTCTAAGTCAAAAGAATGTGGAATTTGTTACACCATATTATAAGTTGCATCTCATTCAAGCTGATGAGGACGACAACAAATTTGTTGATTGTGCTTTTACTGCTGGTGCAAGTTGTATTGTAAGTAATGATGCTCACTTTAAAATTCTCAAAGAGGTGAAATTTCCTAGAATTTATGTTGTAAACATAAAAGACTTCGTAGAATTATTATTACGGAATCAAGGAAATGATCATCTTAATTAGTGGACGTACTCTCTTTGGAATGAGTTGAACATCCATTGTCACGTAGGTACCATCGATGCTGTCTTCGACTTCTTCGTGTGGAGAAGATATATTATTGGTAATACCTTATTCCTCTGGAATATGGTGAAAGAGGCGTAGGGGTTCGAAAACCTACCCGTCCTTCTTTACCATTAAAGAAGGAATTTTTTCTACCTCTCCGTCTCTCCTGCAAGGAGAGCTCCACCTTTCTCACCAAGCCTCTCTTCCCTCAGGGACGAGAGGATGTAACCGCCCTCCGGTGCTCAGAACCGCTGCGCTTTATGGTTGGCGGGGCATCAAAGCCCTGCGCCAGATTGTGCGGGCTGGGACCGCCTGGGGATGGGCTGGCGCTTTGCGATTGTTTGTCGGCTGGCGCATTGCGTAATTTGCTGATAGCTTGCAGATTTTCGGCTTTTTTCTTGGTGGTTTCGAGAAAAAAGCGTAATTTTGACGGCAGAATATTAATCATCTAAAATAAAAGGTTATGCCAACATTAACTATACAAGTGGAGGACAAAAGTGTTATGGCTGGGATAGAGGAAGCTATGGATGATATTCGCCATGGTAGAGTGACAGAGTATGAAAGTGCTGATGACATGTTTGAAAAGTTGGGAATGTAGTATTATGCCAGATTGGCTGTTGATATGGAAACAATATAATGATGAGCTGGTTTTAGTGATGACTAATACTGGTTCTCATAATGATGTCTTCTTAAAAACAAGTGAAAATGGCATGGAAAGTGCCGCAATTCATTCAAGCGAAGTTTTCGAAAACCTACCTTCAATAGTCTTTTCGACCCCTTCGGTTCCCCTTCTAGGGGACAGAAACCTTCCTTACCCTTAAGGAAGACTCCACCTTTCTCACCAAGCCTCTCTTTCCTCAGGAACGAGAGGATGTAACCGCCCTCCGGTGCTCAGAACCGCTACGTTCTAAGGTTGGCGGACCAAAGCTGTCTGCGCCAGGTTGTGCGGGCTGGGACCGCCTTGCTAAAGGTGGAGACCGCTTGTGTTGGTCTTACTACGGCTTGTTATAATGGAATTATGTAATACTGATTTTTTCCATCTGTTATTAAGGACGAGGCGTTTGGATTGGTCATGACTGAAGCTATTGTGGTACTCCTGCTGTCACCTTTACTGTTCCTGGGTATCGCTGAATGGCGAGACTGGCAGAAAGAGTGTGAAAGAACTCTTCATCGTGCCAAAAATGCTAGAGAAAATGGAGGAGTGCTATGTCGAGATAAAAGAAAACAAATGAGGTCGTTCAAATCGAACGACCTCAGAATGCTGTATGTGTTCTTTTGTATGACAGAACACAAATTCGCTAGCGAAAAACGTGGGATGCCGAAGCTGCGATGAATTAAAGGGATTCTAAGCAAGCCGTTGAAGTTCTTCTTCCCCGTCTATTAGAGGTTCCTCCTCTACGCTTAGACTCCATTCAAGATATTAATCAGATTGACCTCCCGCAGGAGTGCACTCTGAACATCACTTATTTTAAGTCGCTACCCCCATAGTCCGACTATGGGTGCAAAGATACATAAATATTATGGAATATCCAATAAAAATTAAAGGAAAAACGATAAAGCAAGTTACAAAACTTAATTTATCCCATAAAAATCTAAAGACAATACCTGATAATGTATATCAGTATGCAAATCTAGAAAAGCTCGATTTGAGTTACAATAGGATAGAGGTGATTCCTCAAGAAATATTGAAACTCAAAAAACTTCGAACCTTAGATTTGGCTTTTAATAATTTAAAGGTATTACAAGGCGCCTTATTTAAACTGCCAAAGTTGAAGATTTTGAATCTGCATGGTAACCAAATCAAGCATTTACCCAAGCAAATACTTGACTCGAAGATTACTACACTCATTCTTAGTAAGAATAAAATAGAACATCTTGATGAAAGTTTGATAAGCGGTATCACAAAATTGGATGTTGTAGATAATCCTGTGTCGTATGTTGATGAACTGGTAATTGAGGATGATAAGAAGGTTGTAATACCCTCTATGCAACTTCTAAAGAATGAAACTGAAAATAAAAAGATTATTATGCATAAAGATAAGAAGAAAATATTTATCAGCTATTCTCATGCTGATGAAATATTCCACAATAGATTGATGACTCATTTGAGTGTGCTGAAAAAGTATATAGGAGGTTTTGAAGAATGGTCTGACAAGAAAATTCATGCTGGACAACACTGGAAAGAAGAGATAAAAAAGGCATTGGATGATGCTAACATTGCAATACTTTTGGTATCTACAGACTTTCTTGCTTCTGATTTTATTGAAAACAATGAACTTCCACCGATTTTAAGGAAGGCTGAAGCTGAGAATACTAATGTGTTGTGTTTATTGGTAGAACCGAGTTTCTTTTTAAAATCAGAATTGTCAGCATTCCAAGCAGTAAATAAGCCTGAGGAAACTTTGGCGGAAATGGAAAAACCTGCACAAGAAAGAGTATTTCTTAAATTGATGGATGAAATTCAGAGAATAATAGAGGTCGAATAGTTAGGTCTTGACATTAAAACTATATGATAATGGGAGCGCATAAAAAATATGATTTAGAAAGCATTAAGCAAGAAAGATGGTTCTATATTATCCATAGGAATCAATGCACTTTATGTGGAAAAGAATTTAGCAATGGGGAGGAAACTTTTATTGGGCATTTAGATGATGGTGCATTAGCTTATACTTGTAAAGGCTGTAGTTCGAAAATGAAAGATGCAAGATTTTATTCTAACAGAAGATTTTGCTGCAAAATTCCAGAACCATCAGCAAAGTTATGGCGATATATGGATTTAGCTAAGTTCCTGTCTTTATTGGATGAAAGTTCTTTGTATTTTACCCGTATAGATCATTTTAATGACTCTTATGAAGGTGCCTTGGGAGTTGCTACCAATGAAGATGCTTGGATTAAAATGGAAATGCAGCGAAGAGCACCATTCGTTAATTTGAAAGAATTTGACGATGGGAGCAATGACGAAGAAAAAGCCAAATATGAATTTGATAGATATAGAAGAACAATTAGAAAGTGGCGCTTAAATAACTACATAAGTTGTTGGCATCAGTCAGATGTCGAGTCTGAAGCTATGTGGCAATTGTATTCTAGGGATACTAAACAAGGAATTGCTATTCAGACTACGTTTGAGCGTCTTTATCAGGCACTACCGGTTACAGCAAATTGCGAATTCGGTATGGTAAATTATATTGATTATAGCGAATATAATAATGGAACATCAGGGAAATACTTTCATATGTTTGATGCTCCTTGGTATAAAAGATTATCTTTTGCTCACGAGAAAGAATTTAGAGTGATTTCGGAATCTCCCGATTTCAATATGTTGACGGATGCACATGACTTGCTTATACCTGTGGATTTGAATCTGCTAATTGATAATATTTACTTTTCACCAAAGGCAGACAAATGGTTTGTAAAATTAGTCTCGAATATCATTAAGAAAAAATATGGCCTATATTGTCCAATGCTTCAGTCTAATTTAAACAGAGCATCCTTTTATTAGCAGTAAGTAAAAACAGGCTTGAGCATGCTAAGGTTCTGAATTTGGAGGATACCGATGAAAGGTTATTGCAGATTCTATAAATAAAGCATAGCTCAATCAATGAGCTATGCTGATGAGTTTACTTCCCAAAGCTGTTTCTATACGAGCAATAGTTTGAGTAGTGAAGTTATGTCTGCCTGTTAGCCATTTGGAGATTTCTGAGTCTCGCTTGTTGAGCAAGCGGGCGAAATCCTTTTGGGTGAGACCCTTGGCTTTCAGAATCTCACTAATGCGCTCGGCAATACCGAAAGACAAATCGAACTCTGCCTTTTGCTCGGCAGGTATTGCAGCGAGGCAATCACGGAATAATTTGTTCTGTATCATAACGCTTAAATTTCAAAGGTTGCACTTTCTATGTCTGTTATCATATTATCGACAGCGAGAGAAGACGGCAAGGCTTCGGGAGTGGAGTTGCCTCAAGTAATAGGTAACCTCCACTGGCATTAGCTGGTGGAGGGCTAAACTTCGTATTCTTGTCTCAAAATTAGAAAAATGATGCCGCCGTGCAAAGGTACAACATTTTTTTGAGATATGCAATACGGCGTTGAGCGGATACTTACAAAGGTCTCGCCAGATTGTGCGGGATGGGACCGTCGGGGAATAGCAGGCTATTGTTTACAGTTAATAGTTTATTGTTTACAGATTTTTGTGGTAATTTGTTGATGAGTTGCAGATTTCTTTCGATTTTCTTGGTGGTTTCGAGGAAAAAGTGTACTTTTGCGGTTAGATATTAATAAAATGAATTATTATGGCACAGGTAGCAACAATGAATCAAGCTCAATTGCAAATCCTCGATATGCTGTCATTTATCAAGACTCCTGAGGCTTTGCGAGATTTGAATAAGGTAATCTCCGATTATTTTGTTCAGATGGCTGATGCTGAATTAGATAGGATGTGGAATGAAGGAACCCTGAATGAAGAACGTATCGAGAGTTTCCGGCATCTCCATGAACGTACTCCATACAATAAACCAAAATTATAATCTTTAGGTGATGAATATTGTATTGGATACAAATAGTTTGATTATGTCAATCGCCCCAAGAAGTCCGTATCGTAAGGTGTGGAATGCTTTTCTTAGGGGCGATTATAACCTTTGTGTGTCCAATGAAATAATAGAGGAGTATTCAGAGGTTTTATCTCGTAATATATCCCCTCAAGTTTCTGAGGCCATAGTTTATGCTATATTGACTAGACCCAATGTAATTCGCAAAGATCCTCATTATACTTTTGCTTTAATTGAGGCAGATAAAGATGACAATAAGTTTGTAGATTGTGCCATTGCTGCAAATGCAAAGTGTATTGTTACAGAAGACAAGCACTTTAAGGTCCTGGAAAATATTCCTTTTCCTAAAGTGGAAGTTATAGGTATAGAGGATTTTAAATGTTATTTGGATAAGTGGATATAGGTTTATGTACTGGTTTTGGTATATCACCATTACAGCGTAAGGTTTAAACATATTAAGTAGTTACCTTTGCATCCGAATTCTTAAAAAGGTTATCAGGCACTGGTAGTAAAGGACAGTCTTAAATTTGCAGAGAATCATGACGAAGCCATCTATCTTCAGATACGAAGGGCATAACTATCTGGTGCCCTTCCTCATCATCAGTAGCCTCTTCTTCATGTGGGGCTTTGCCCATGGCATCCTGGAGGTGCTGAATCCGCATTTCCAGGAGTCGTTCCATATCAGCAAGACGATGTCGGCCTTGACGCAGGCTGCTGTCTATGGTGCCTACTTTCTGATGGCGCTGCCTGCCGGATGGATTATCCGGAAGTGGGGCTACAGGAGGGGAGTGATAACAGGACTGGTTCTCTTCGGTATCGGTGCTCTGATGTTCATACCGGGAAGCAGGATCAACAGTTTCTACTTCTTCGTTCTGTCGCTGTTTGTGATAGGATGCGGACTGACCTGTCTGGAAATTTGCTGATAACATATTAAAAAAGAAATGATTATGGAAGGAATGTACATTGTTTTAGGTGGGGTAGGTATCATTGCATGTTGCCTATACCTGTGGTCTGCTTTTACGAAAAGTGGGAGAAAATGGGTTGAAAATCTATAGGTAAATTTTAGGCAGTAACGGAATCCGAAAGGATGCGTTACTGCCTAATTTGTTTTTATCAAGTTGTGCGTGTTTACCCGATGCTTTATTCTATCTCAAATCACACGCAGCCTACTCATAGTCGATGAGATGATCGATGGTAGGGTGGTCGCCGCAGATTTCGCAGGATGCACGCTTCTTTAGCTTGATGGTGCGGAAGTTCATCGTCTTGGCATCGAAGGTGAGCAATCGGTCGGTGAGCAGTTCGCCCACACCGAGGAAGTACTTCAACGCCTCGGCAGCCTGGATGGTTCCGAGCATACCAGCGATGGCACCCAGGACTCCTGCCTGGCTACTGGTAGGAACAGCGCCTGCTGGAGGTGGCTCCTTGAAGAAACAACGGTAACAAGCCGTGCCTGGAAGATGGGTGAAGGTCTGCCCCTGGAATCTCAGGATGCCGCCATGCGAGAATGCCTTGCCCAGTCGCACACAGGCATCATTGATGAGGAACTTCGCCGGGAAGTTGTCGGTGCAATCAATGACGAAATCCCATGGCTTGATGATTTCCTCGGCATTGTCTGAGGCGAGGAAGGTATGGTAGGTTGTTACCTCCACATCAGGATTGATGGCAATCATCTTCTCCTTGGCGCTTTCCACCTTAGGGGTGTTCAAGTCCTTGGTCTGGTGAATGACCTGTCGTTGCAGGTTGCTGAGGTCAACCACATCGGCATCCACGATACCGATATGTCCCACGCCAGCCGCAGCGAGGTAGAGGGCAACTGGGGAACCCAAGCCTCCGGCACCAATGATGAGCACCTTGGCATTGAGGAGCTTTTCCTGTCCCTCGAGGCCTACATCCTGAAGGAGGATGTGGCGGCTGTATCTTTTTATCTGTTCTTCTGTTAAATCTATCATTTTATTGTACTTTATGTCTTTTTTCTTTGGAAAAAAATACTTTGTATAGCAGTTTATGCTCATACAGCAGTATAGAAAAAGGTCGCAAACTATCGTAGCTTGCGACCTTTGATATTCTTTATAAATTTCCGAATCATAAATTCCCGAATCAGGAAGTATAATTCTCGAATTCTCAAATTACTCGATAACCACGAGAGCATCCTCTTCGAGTACAGCCTGACCAGGCTTTACGCAGATAGCTGTAACCTTGCCATCCTTCTCAGCCTCGATGTTGTTCTGCATCTTCATAGCCTCGAGAACGACAACAGTATCGCCAGCCTTTACTTCCTGACCAACAGCAACCTCGATGCTGGTGATAGTACCAGGGAGAGGAGCCTTTACAGCGTTGGCTGTATTTACGTTGGCAGCTGGAGTAGCCTCAGCATCATCAGATGCAGCTGCAGGCTGACCGAGCACTACCTTCTTCTTCTCTGGTTCAGCTTCCTGTTCCATCTCAACCTTGTAAGCTTCGCCATTTACGTTCACGCTTGCGATGTTACCCTCAACAGCGTCAATCTGAACCTTGTATTCTTTTCCGTCAATTGTATATTTAAACTCTTTCATTTCTTTATCTTTATGGTTTGGCTGTTAAACTCAAGAACTTGGCGTTCCACATCGTCTGACGTGGCTTGATCGTAATGATGCCAGGCTCCTTGTCGTGTACGTTATTGCCCTGGTACTCATAGAGTGCCATGGCAATCGCAGCATAAATATTCTTATCCATTTATTCTAATGTTTAATTATATCATTACATTGGCATGCAGCCATGCTTCTTAGCTGGCAAGCTCTGGCGCTTGGTTGCGAGCTGAGCCAAACCACGGCAGATGCGGAAACGGGTATTGCGTGGCTCGATGACATCATCGATGTAGCCATACTGAGCAGCCTGATATGGATTAGCGAACTTGTCGGTGTATTCCTGCTCCTTCTCAGCCAGGAATGCCTTTACATCCTCGCCAGCTTCCTTCTTAGCCTTAGCTTCCTTACCGCAGAGAACGGCAACGGCACCGCTGGCACCCATTACGGCAATCTCTGAAGATGGCCAAGCGAAGTTCAAGTCTGCACGCAACTGCTTGCAACCCATCACGATGTGGCTACCACCATAGCTCTTACGCAATGTGATAGTGATCTTTGGCACGGTAGCCTCGCCGTAAGCGTAGAGCAACTGTGCACCGTGGAGGATGACAGCGTTGTACTCCTGACCTGTACCTGGCAAGAATCCTGGTACGTCAACGAGAGATACGATAGGAATGTTGAATGCATCGCAGAAACGAACGAAGCGGGCTGCCTTGCGGCTAGCGTTTACATCGAGTACACCAGCGTAAGCTGAAGGCTGGTTGGCTACGATACCTACGCTCTGACCATTGAAGCGGGCGAAACCGGTGATGATGTTCTTGGCGAACTTAGGCTGAACCTCGAAGAACTCTCCGTTATCAGTTACAGCGCCAATCACCTTATACATATCGTATGCCTGGTTAGGATCCTCAGGGATAATCTCGTTCAGAGTATCGTCCATACGGTCGATAGGGTCTGTGCACTCTACGCGTGGAGCCTCTTCTGTATTGTTGCTTGGGATGTAAGAGAGCAGGCTCTTGATCATCTCGATAGCCTCTTCCTCTGTCTTGGCAGCGAAGTGGGTAACACCACTCTTGGTTGCGTGGACAGATGCACCACCGAGGTGCTCTGCATCGATGTCCTCACCAGTTACGGTCTTGACAACCTTAGGACCGGTCAGGAACATATAAGAAGTCTGCTCCTTCATGATGATGAAGTCGGTCAAGGCTGGAGAGTAAACGGCACCACCAGCGCAAGGGCCCATAATAGCAGAGATCTGTGGGATGACACCAGAAGCGAGGATGTTGCGCTCGAAAATCTCACCATAACCAGCGAGGGCGCAGATACCTTCCTGGATACGGGCACCACCTGAGTCGTTCATACAGATAACAGGTGCACCCATAGTCATTGCCATATCCATTACCTTGCAGATCTTCTGTGCCATAGTCTCAGAGAGTGAACCACCATTTACGGTGAAGTCCTGAGCATATACGTAAACCAGGCGGCCGGCTATTGTAGCACTACCCGCTACCACACCATCACCGAGGTACTGCTTCTTCTCCATACCGAAGTTGGTGCAACGGTGCAGCTTAAACATGTCGTACTCCTCGAAACTGCCAGCATCTACCAACATTTCGATACGCTCACGAGCTGTATATTTGCCACGTGCATGCTGCTTCTCGATGGCCTTCTCACCACCGCCAAGACGAGCCTGTTCGCGCTTAGCGATCAGCTCCTTAATCTTTTCTACTTGTTTGCTCATAATTAATTATTATGTATAATTTCTTTTTTCGTTTATCGTGATTTGAGATGATGGATATGAACCATCATCGCATAAATCGGGCACAAAGATACGAAAAAAACCGCAGATAGCGAACTATCTACGGTTAAATATTTAGAATAATGTGAAAAATCACCATTTTTGAGTGCTAAAACTCCTCGCTTTTAACTCCTTACTCTCTGCTTTTAACTCTTTAACTCTCCGCTTTTAACTTCTGACTTATCAGAATTCCATCAACACTCTTGCATTGAGCTGTCTGCCGGTGAGATAATTAGGCACGGCATACTGCTGATTTGTGACATCCGTTACCCAATAGTAGCTGTTTACATTGTCAATGCCGAAGAGATTGAGGCAATCTATGCCCACTGTAACATTCTTGAGGAATGTTCTGTGCTCATGATGGCGGTTGTCCAGTAACTGATAGCTCATTCCGATATCTGCTCGGCGATAGGCGGTGGCACGGAAACTGTTGGTTTCCAATTCTCTATGAGGTGCAGCGAATGGAAGTCCATCGGCAAAGGCAAGCTTGAGAGATAGGAGCCACTTCCTGCTGCCTGGGAAGTAATCGGTGAAGAAGAGGTTCACTGCATACCGCTGGTCGGTAGGAAGCGGGATGCTCTTGCCGTTGAGTTTCATCCTGGTATCCATCAGCGACAGGCTGAGCCAGGAATCCGTGCCGGGCACAAACTCGCCATAGAGCTTGAAGTCGAGACCTGCTGCATGACCGCTGCATTCGTTCTGTCCGTAATAAACTACCTTTACATTGCTGACAGAGTAGGGCACCAGATTGCTCAATGCCTTATAGTAGGCTTCTGCCGAGAACTTGTATCTCTGTTCATTCACCTTGAACCGGTAGTCGTAACCGGCAATGAAGTGGATGCTTCGCTGACTCTTGATCTTCCGGTTGAGCGAGGCGATGGTTACTCCATTGATGCTTGAGGTATCTCTCAGCTCCTTGAAGAAAGGTGCCTGATAATAAAGTCCTGCAGCGAAACGGAGCGTCGTGTTCTCATGGTTTGCCGGAATGATAGCGAGGGAGACGCGTGGGCTCAGGATGGTTTCCCGGTTGAAGTTCCAATGACTCAGACGAAGACCATAGTTCAATGTATAGCGTGTTTGCCTGATATCGCCAGACTGGGTAGAATCTCCTCCGCTAGTGAAGCGGTAAGTGTCTTGAACATAGGCTTCTATACGGTTGGCATTCAACTCGTTTCTAGCCTTCATGGAATAGTACATATAGAGGTCTTTTCCGGTGTGAGGAATGCTGTATCCGGCAGAATCTCTCATCTCGTATTCTACGGAATTTTCTTTGATGTGCTCCCGTTTCAGCGTGACTGCAGTCTCCAAATCATGCTTCTTCACCTTATGTTTCAGCATCAGCTTGGCACTCATCACACGAGCCGTGAGATAGTTGCGAGCATGCTCGAAGTAAGTTCCTACACCTAGGTTTTCGGAGGTCTCGGTCTGGTCGAGCCAATACTGTCCCTGGATATCGTATTTTTCCTGTTCCCTGGTGTAGAAGGCACTGCCCAGGAGCGAGATGCTGGTGTTGGAGGTGATGTTGCGGGTGATGCCCAGTGTGCCGAAATAGGTGAGGAAGCGATCCTTCTCCTGACCATCGAAATATACTCTAAAGTTCTTGACGTTTTCCATTGTTCCGAAGGCGGTTTCACGGTCGGATGGTTCGAAATTGTAATGGTTATCAGAGATGTTTCCGATGAAATCAATCTTCCAGCGCTTGTTGGGCTGATAGCTCAGATAGGTTTGGTAGTCGAGATAGTTCGGCTTGTATTCTCCCTTGGTTTCCATCGAACCGAGCAGATAGGCTGTAGTCTTGTATCTCACACTGTTGAGCCAGGACAGCTTCCGGGTTCCCAATCCTATGTAGGCATCTGCTCCGAGCAGGCTGGCAGCAACGCTTCCTTCTACAATCGGGCTCTTTCCTTTCGACCTTAAGGTCTTGTAGGTGATGTCGAGTGCAGAACTCATCTTGTCTCCGTATTTGGCTGCATATCCACCCGTAGAGAATCCGATTTTATCTACCATATAGGGATTGATGATGGAGAGACCTTCCTGTTGACCGCTCCGGACGAGATAAGGACGATAAACCTCCACATTATTTATATATACGGAGTTCTCGTCGAAAGCACCGCCACGCACATTGTATTGTGATGAAAGTTCGTTGTGGGTGCTTACGCCGGCTTGCTGCTGGATGATGCCTTCTACGGCATTGCTGTTGGCAGAAGGGGCCAGTCTGGCATCCTTGAGCTTGATTTCCTGCGTCTGGTCGGTCTGGATCTTTTCTCCCGTTACATTCACTTCTCCCAGCATGGCAGCATCGGTATGGAGGACGACTTGCAGGTTTTGCTTGCCTCGAGGTTTTCTCAGCACTCTAACCTTGCTCTTGTATCCTATCATGGAGAACTTGACCATCACGCTGTCGGCAGAATGAAGGCGCATGCTGAACTCTCCCTTCAGCGAGGTAAAGGCTACCTTTCCCTGGCTTGCCACGGATACGGTGGCAAGCTCTATAGGATGGCTGTCTTCATCAGTCACCCTGCCGTGCAGTGTAAATTCCTGTGCCATCATCTTCAGGGTGGCAATCAGGCATATCGTGAGTATGAATAATCTTTGTTTCATACATTATCTAACGCAGAAACACCTTATTTATTATAATAATGAAGTAGAATAATGGAATGGATAAAAATAAAAAAGGTGAGTCATCAAAAAAATGACTCACCTTTTTCATATAGAGTAGGGTAGTATTTTACTTGTTGCAAGCTTACTTGTTGCAAGCAAAATACAAACCGTCGTTAACAGCCATACGGAGCTGGTAAAGACCAATCTCGTTCTGCTCTACGTTCATCTTCTGTCCGTTAGGCAGGCAAGCCTGGATGCTGCCATCCTCGTTGAAGCTGAAGAGCTCGCGGATGTCACCATCCTTGCTGTAAGACCAGCTCTTGTTCTTCTTGTCGAACACGAAGTAAGACTTCTCGCCAGCAGGGTCGGTAATCTCGTAGCCATTCTTCAGAGTCTTGATGGCATACAATCTGCCATCCTTGCCAGTAACTTTCTGAGTCTTGCCAACGTTGGCTATCACTTTGTCGCCAGTCCAGAACTCGATAGTGTTGAGTACAAGCAAGTCAGCTGCTGAGCAGACTGCATAAGCAGGGCTGATGACAATGAAAATCAACTCGTTGATGAACTTGTTGTCAGTTGCACGCTTGTTCCAGTTGAGCACATTGTTAGTCAAGCTGAAAGAGCCGATGCAAGAACTTAAGCACATTGAACCCAATGCGAGCGCAATGATGGTGTTAACTGTAATTTTTTTCATATTGATTCTTGTTAATGAATTACTTTGCTGATTCGAATTCACGCAGGAAGCGGGTATCGTTCTCAGAGAAGAGACGAAGGTCGCTCACACGATACTTCAGGTTGGTGATACGTTCCACGCCCATACCGAATGCATAACCGGTATATACGTTGCTGTCGATACCACAAGCCTCGAGGTCGTGAGGGTCAACCATACCGCAACCCAGGATTTCAACCCATCCTGTATGCTTGCAGAAGTTACATCCCTTGCCACCGCAGATGTTGCAGGAGATATCCATCTCTGCGCTAGGTTCTGTGAATGGGAAGTAGCTAGGGCGCAGGCGGATCTTGGTATCTGCACCGAACATCTCGCGAGCGAAGGTGAGGAGCACCTGCTTGAGGTCGGTGAAGCTTACGTTCTTATCTACATAGAGACCTTCTACCTGGTGGAAGAAGCAGTGAGCACGTGCGCTGATAGCCTCGTTGCGATATACTCGTCCTGGGCACAATACGCGGATAGGTGGCTCGTGGGTCTCCATATAGTGAGCCTCGTCGTTAGAGGTATGGCTACGGAGAAGTACATTCTTGGTAACATCGTCGGAGTCGGTCTTCTCGATGAAGAATGTATCCTGCATGTCGCGGGCTGGATGATCGGCAGCGAAGTTCAGCATGGTGAATACGTGCTTGTCGTCATCTACCTCTGGACCCTGGTAGAGAGTGAATCCCATGCGGCCGAAGATGTCGATGATCTGATTCTTCACCACGGTCAATGGATGGCGGGTTCCGAGCGCTACAGGATAAGCTGTACGGGTCAGGTCGATGTCATCGCTTGAAGACTCTGCCTCCTCCATCTGTTCTTTCAGACCATTGATTTTCTCAAGGGCTGCGTTCTTTAATTCGTTGATCTTGATACCAACCTCTTTTTTCTGGTCGCCTGGCACATTGCGGAAGTCGGCCATAAGGGCATTGATTTCACCCTTCTTGCTGAGATACTTGATGCGAAGCTGCTCTACCTCCTCTGCGTTCTGGGCAGTGAGAGCGTTGACTTCTTTCAAGAGTTCTTCGATTTTCTCTAATAACATATCTTATTATTTGTCTGTTTACAAAATTGAAGTTTAAGCGATTTGTTCGCCATAAATGGCTCGCAAAAGTCACTATTTCATCTATTTTGAGTGCAAAGATAACATTTTTTGCTTAAAATATGAAATATCTCAAAAGAAAGTTGTACTTTTGCATAGAAAATTTGAGAAATTTTATAAGTTTATGAAGAAACTCTCTTTGATAACAGTTATGTTGGCGGTGCTTACCATCGTTTGCTTCACCTCTGTAGGATGCACAGACAAGAAGCCGGTACCTGCCGTTGATTCGACAGCGGCTGATACTGCCGTAGCCGACACACAAGCTATGGACTCAACTGAGAAATTGATAGAGGAGACTCCGATGCCGAAGGCTGCAGACGAGTTGTTTGATGATTTTCTGTTCAATTTTGCAGCCAGTCGCAAACTTCAGATGGAACGCATCCATTTCCCTCTGGCAGTATATCGTAATGATAAATTAAAGAAGCACATCGTGAAGCGACATTGGAAGATGGAACATTTCTTCATGCGTCAGGATTACTACACGCTTATTTTCGATAACCATAAGCAGATGAACCTGATGAAGGATACCACCATCGATCATGTGGTGATAGAGAAAGTATTCTATAGTAGAAAAGTAGTTCAGCAGTTCCTTTTCAACCGCATCAACGGTCAGTGGATGATGACCAGCATCAATTACAAGCCGATGTATCAGAATATGAATTCCAGCTTCCTGAAGTTCTATGGATCCTTTGCCACGGATACGGCTTTCCAGTCTCGCCATCTGCATAATCCGGTGAAGTTTACCGGTCCAGATCCTGATGATGATTTCAGTACGATGACGGGCGAGATTGAGCCTGAGACCTGGCCTGCTTTTGCTCCGCAGTTGCCTCATGGCATGATATATAATATCATCTATGGACAGAAATATACGGAGAGCAGCCAGAAAATCTTTGTGATTCGCGGTATTGCCAATGGAATGGAAACCCGTCTTACCTTCAAGAGAATCGGGGGTAGGTGGCAGCTGATGAAGCTGGAGATGTAGTTTTTTTAGTTCACTGTTAATAATTTGACCAGATATGAAGGATATCCGAGACTATAGCCTGTTGGCTCACAATACGTTTGGAATTGATGCCAAGTGCAAGCGATTCCTGGAATACTCATCGGTAGAAGAGGCACAGCAGATTGTGGCTGGGCTTACGGCTGCCGATCAGCCGCTGCTCATCCTGGGCGGAGGCAGTAATCTCCTGCTTACAGGCGATTATCAGGGCACGGTGCTCCATTCTGCCATCAAGGGCATTGAGGTGCTTGAGAATGGCAACTTGGCTGCTGCAGAACATGATGATGCCCTGCTGAATCCTGATTGGGTGTTCCTGAACTGTGGTAGCGGCGAGGTTTTTGATGATGTGGTTGCCTATGCGGTTGAGCATGACTTCTATGGTGCTGAGAATCTGAGCATTATTCCGGGCGAAGTTGGAGCGAGTGCTATCCAGAATATCGGTGCCTACGGAGTAGAGGCAAAGGATATTATATATAAGGTGGAGGCTGTGGAGATTGCTACCGGCAAGTTGGTAGTTTTCGATAACAAGGATTGCCAGTACAGCTATCGCCAGAGCAAGTTCAAGCATGAGTGGAGAGACAAGTATCTCGTTACCCATGTCATCTATCGTCTGAAGAAGACTTATGCCCCAGACCTGGACTATGGTAACATCCGTGCATCTCTGGCGACTAAGAATATCGAACATCCTACAGCGCAGCAGCTTCGTGATGTCATCATCGAAATCCGCAATGCCAAGTTGCCTGATCCTAAGGTGCAGGGCAATGCGGGCAGCTTCTTCATGAATCCTATCGTAGAGAAGGCGAAGTATGATGCTTTGGCAGCCCTGTATCCGGGTATGCCTCATTATACCATCGACGGGGAGCATGAGAAGATTCCTGCAGGATGGATGATCGATCAGTGCGGATGGAAGGGCAAGAGCCTGGGACGTGCCGGTGTGCATGACAAGCAGGCATTGGTGCTTGTGAATCGTGGCGGTGCTACGGGTGAGGAGATCGTCAATCTCTGTGAGACCATCAGGAAAGATGTGAAGCAGAAGTTTGGCATTGATATCCATCCGGAAGTGAATGTAAAGTGAAAAGTGTAGAACGAAGAGTGAAGAATTCGTTTATTTTTCAGAGAAAGATTTGAATATCAATGAAGATAACATTATTGGGAACAGGAACATCTAGCGGTGTTCCTGTTTTAGGTTGTGATTGTGAGGTGTGCTGCAGCAAGGATCCACGGGATAACCGTTTGCGCTGTGCGGCGATGATTGAGACTGAGCGTACCCGTATTCTGATAGATGCAGGACCGGATATCCGTCAGCAGCTCCTGCGGGTTCCTTTCCGCAAGCTGGATGGTGTGCTGATTACGCATATCCATTACGACCATGTGGGTGGTATCGATGATCTGCGTGGTTTCTGTGTTTATGGTGATATCAATATCTATGGCGATGAAATCACCACAGAGACATTGCCGCATACGATGCCTTACTGCTTCCCTAAGGACGCGGAGAAGCTCTATCCGGGTGCTCCCAAGTTGAAGCTGCATACCATCGTACCCCATCATTCCTATCAGATTGGAGATATCGGGTTTATGCCTATCCGGGTGATGCACGATCAACTGCCTATTCTGGGATACCGTTTCGGAAAGTTTGCCTACATCACGGATATGAAGTCGATGAGTGATGAAGAGTATGCTTACCTGGATGGCGTAGATACCTTGGTGATCAATGCGCTGCGCTTCGATAAACCTCATCATAGTCATCAATTGGTGGATGATGCCATCCGTGTGGCGCGCAGGATAGGAGCGAAGCAGACCTACCTTACTCACGTTACTCATCAGATAGGATTGCATGATGCCGCCAATGCCCAGCTTCCTGCTGGTTTTTGCTTTGCCTACGATGGTCTGGAGCTGGAAATTGACGAAGAATAAGTCTTAATGAAATTGAAAGAAATAAAAAAGCACAACATATAAGATTAAAGAATCTTAAGAAAAGGCATTTTTTTTAGAAAAAGCTTGTGAGGTTCACAGATTCTTTCTACATTTGCATGTGTGTTTTTCATAGTATTAGATTTAAGGTTAACAAGGTATTGGGTCACGGCGGTGACCCTTTTTTGTTTTTATACCCTGTTAAAGACACAAAAAATGCGGTCTTTTGCAAGGCCGCATTTCTTATGATGGTTTTCATTCTTATCTTTCTCTTGAGATAGAAGGATTCTCTTATTTCTTTTTCTTGAATTTCCGGTAGAGCTTCCACGCCAGCAGAGCTCCATCGAAAGCTCCCATACCAATAGACATCATACTTTGCAGTCTCTTGCCTCTGCTTGCGTCTTTCTTGAAGGCGTCTGGCTTGGTGAAGAGAGAGTTCCACAAGGTCTTGATCTTCTTGTCGTCTGCCTCTATGCTTTTGCGAAGTGCTTCCTTGCGCAGTCTGATGTCGTTGAGGCTGTTATACTGTGGGCAACTGTTGTCGTCGTCCAGGTACCTGTTGTCATTGTTTGGCTCATTTGTCATCATCATGCTCTTTATTTATTTTTGCATAAGCAGACTGGCTAAGAATTTCACGAGTGGTTTTTCAATCCATTGATGTCGGAAAAGGATGAAGAGAACCAGTATCAATAAGTATGCTCCCGCCACGATGCAGAATGCAGGTGCCAAGCCTACGTAATCAGCCATGGCGAATGCGGCAGCAAACGAAAGATATATCAGAGCCAAGGCGAGGAGAGCCAGCAGCAGCGATCCGATGATCAGTGCAGCGAGCAGTCTTACCACCTTGTCAGCTGCATCGAGTTTCATATACTCAGATCTGAGCCCGATGTAATGCTTGAGCACCTCTACGAGTTGCCCGATGGTTTCTACATTCTTATCGCTCGAAAACATTCTTATCGCTTATTCAAGTAATAATATGTTGTACTTGTCGAAATCTCAGGGTAGTTGGGTGGGGCTTAAACCTCAGGAGCAACATCCTTGATATCGTCAACCAGGTCGTCAACGTCCTTGCGTGTCAACTTGATGTCGTGCTTCTTGCAGAAATCTTCTACAGCTCCAGCAATCTTGCTGCGAGTATCCTCACCCTTCTCAGGAGCAAAAATCATACCGAGTGCTGTACCAGCGATAGCGCCACCGAGGAATGCGCCAATGTAACCTAATGCCTTCATAATCTAAAAGTTTTAAATGTTATACAATATATTGATGTTAATTGTGTGATGGCGATGGCATTTTGGAGTTTTTGCGTCCAGATGCACTTATTTCGCTTATCAATTGCAAATATACGAATTATTCTTCAAAAAACAAGCTTTTAAGTCTTAATTTTTCGTTAAAAGTGTTGTATTACCTTGTGTTTAACAATCTTTATGCTGAAAACGTTTCTTTCTTTGGGATATATTTTGTATTTTCGCAGAATAAAAGCGTAAGGCTATGTATTGCCCCTATATATAATAAGGTGTAGGCTGAACTCAAGTTGGGACGTCACCTATATATAATAAGGTGAAGCAATATAAAATATTTAAGTAAACACAAATACAATTTTAGAAAAGATTATGAAGAAATTATCAGTTTTGAGTTTAGGATTGTGTGCTGTTCTGGCACTCGCAAGTTGTGGTACATCTAAGGAAAGTGCCTACAAGAAGGCATACGAGAAGGCACAGCAGCAGGAGGCTCAGCAGGAACCAGCTGTTCAGGAACCAGTAGTTACTCCATTGGAAACAACAACTCCTACAGAGAGCACAACTACAGAAGTTGATAATGCTACTGTTCGCCAGGAGAATGTAGATCTCATCTCAGGTTCTGGTCTGCAGAACTTTAGCGTAGTAGTAGGTTCTTTCTCTCTGAAGGCTAATGCTGAGGGATTGGCTAGCACTCTGAAGAGCGCTGGTTATGATTCTCAGATCGTTTACAACAGTGCACGTAACATGTATCGTGTCGTTGCTTCAACATTCGTAGATAAGGCTGGTGCAGTGAAAAGCCGCAACGAGCTCCGCGCTGGCAAGTATCCAGATGCTTGGTTGCTTTTGAAGAAGTAATTTTCACGTTTCACATAGAAGATTAGAAATTTCGTAACTGAATGCGAATTTTATCTATAGACTACGGTAAGAAACGTACCGGACTGGCAGTTACCGACCCATTGCAGATCATTGCTAATGGGTTGGCAACTGTTGCTACGCCCGAACTTTTCGAATTCTGCGAAGCCTATATCCAGAAGGAGCAGGTGGAGCGCATCGTCATCGGTAAGCCCACCCAGCCCAATGGGCAGCCTAGCGAGAACCTGGCGCGTGTGGAGAATTTCTTCAACCGTTGGCGCAAGGCTCATCCCGAGGTGCCTATCGAGTACTACGATGAGCGCTTTACGTCGGTTTTGGCGCATCGTGCCATGATAGACGGCGGCGTGAAGAAGAAGACGAGAAGAGAAAACAAGGGATTGGTAGATGAGATAAGCGCTACCATCATATTACAAGACTTTATGCAATCAAGAAGATGATTTTACCAATTTATATTTATGGTCAGCCAGTATTGAGAAAAGTGGCTGAAGATATCACCCCCGATTATCCTGAGTTGAAGGAATTAATCAATAATATGTACGAGACTCTCGATTCGAGCAATGGCATCGGTCTAGCTGCGCCTCAGATAGGCTTGGCTATCCGCCTGGTAGTCATTGACCTTGATGTGCTCAGCGATGACCTCCCTGAGTATAAGGGATTCCGTCATGCCTTCATCAATCCTCATATCCTGGAGTATGATGAGGAGGCTGAGAAGGATACTTCTGATGAGGGATGTCTCTCTATTCCTGGCATCAATGAGAAGGTGGTTCGTCCTACCCGCATCCATGTGAAGTATATGGATGAGCAGTTCCAGGAGCATGATGAGTGGGTGAGCGGCTACTTGGCTCGCGTGATGCAGCATGAGTTCGATCACCTGGAGGGCACGATGTTCGTTGACCGCGTGTCTCCTCTCCGTAAGAACATGATAGCTGGCAAGCTCAAGAACATTATCAAGGGTAAGTTCCGCTGCAGCTATCGTACCAAGATTCGTCGATGAAAAAGTTTATTTTCACTTTTGTGCTGGTGCTGGCTACTTTGTCAGCATCGGCGCAATATAGAGTTGACCGCCTCGTTACGGCGGGAAGAAGTGCGCTCTTCTACGAGGACTTCGTTCTTTCTATCAAGTATTTTAATCTAGCCATCGGTGCCAAGCCTTATCTCTATGAGCCTTGGTATTACCGCAGTGTGGCCAAGTTTAATCTCGATGACTATATGGGTGCCGAGAGTGATGCCTCCGAGGCTATCAACCTCAATCCGTATATCAACGATATCTACGACTTGCGTGCCATCTGCCGCATCCGTCAGCAGCGTTATGATGATGCCATTGCCGACTATAATTCTGCCATCCGACTGGAACCTCGCAACCGCAACTACTGGTTCAACCGTGCGCTCTGCCAGATGGAGGCGAAGAACTACGACAAGGCGCAGCTGGAACTTGATACGGTCATCACCAAGTGGAAGGATTATTCAAATGCCTACTCCCTGAAGGCTGAGGTGTATCTGCATCAGAAGGATACGGTGCAGGCTGAGAAATGGCTCGACCAGAGCCTGAAGCTGAATCCATACGATGGTGATGCCTGGATTACACGTGCCTATATGGCGCTTGCCCGGAAGGAATGGAAGGTGGCGGATGAGGCGCTCACCAAATCGCTTCACTTCAAACCGAACAATGTAAACAGTTACATCAACCGGGCATTGGCTCGTATCAACATCAACAATTTACGAGGTGCGATGAGCGACTATGATGCCGCTATCGACCTGGATCCGCACAACTTCCTCGCTCACTACAACCGTGGATTGATGCGTGTGCAGTTGGGTGATGACAACCGTGCCATCACCGATTTCGACTTCGTCATCAAGATGGAGCCGAAGAACTTCATGGCGATATTCAACCGTGCGCTTTTGCATGACAAGACGGGAAACCTGAAGGCGGCTATCCGCGATTATACTACGGTAATCAATCAGTTTCCTAATTTCTGGACGGGTCTTTCCGCCCGTGCTCATTGCTATCGCCGACTGGGTATGACGGCGAAGGCTGAGCTGGATGAGTTCCGCATCTTCAAGGCACAGATGAACAAGCATCTCGGTATCCAGCCTCGCTGGAGTGCGAAGACCAAGAAGGAGATGCGCAAGCGTTCGGAGATAGACCCAAACAAGTTCGCTTCCATTGTGGTGGATGATGAGCCGAAGTATGAGCATAACTACAAGAGCGAGTATCGTGGAAGAATCCAGAACCGCCAGGTAGAGACTGCCTATCTGCCGATGTTCCAGCTCTCTTACTTCCCTAACACTCAGAATGTGAGTGGGGTACAGGCTTTCGACAAGGATGTGGAGGCGCTGAACCAGAAGATGAAGGACAAGGTTTATATCGTATGTTCCAAGGAGCAGTTGGATGAGAACGGGTCTATGAAGATCTTCTCTCTCATCGATAAGCTTTCGGCAGAACTGAGTGTGGCGAAGGATATTGAGCAGAAGAAGGCGATATTGATGCGTCGTGCCATCGCTCATAGCGTATTGCGCGATTTCGAGGCAGCCATCAGCGACTTCACCTATTATCTCTCGCTGGATGATAAGAATGCGCTGGCTTACTGGCAGCGTGCCGTCTGTCAGGCTGAGATGGATGAGTTCAACAAGGCTCAGGGCAAGGGAGTGGTGAATATCCATTCTGCCGAGGCTGATTTCAGCGATGCCATCCGCATGAACAGCAGCAATGCCTATATCTATTATAACAGAGGTAATCTGCATGCCGGAAGAAACGAGCTTTCCAAGGCGATAGATGATTATACCATTGCGCTGAAGATAGACAACCGTCTGGCTGAGGCGTATTATAATAGAGGTATCGCACGTGCCAAGAGTGGCAACAAGCAGGCTGGTATCCAGGATCTCTCGAAGGCTGGAGAGCTGGGCTTGTATGATGCCTACTCGGTAATCAAGCGATTGAATAAGACGAAATAAGTGCTTGAACAAGATGAAATAATAATAAAAAAATCCCGCAGAGCAAAATTCTGCGGGATTTTTTTGTAACATTGATTTTTATGCTTTCCAATACGGTTGGTTTTATTTTTTCTTTAAACCAATTTATATTCTCGTAACCTGCTTTACGCCCTTTACGGCGCTCAGTTTCTTGATGAGTGCATCCGTCTTGCCGGCATCATCGATCATCACGGTTACATTGCCCGAGAACAGGCCGTCCTTGGATGAGATGTTGATGCCTCTCATCACGAGCTTATCCTCTTTCGAGATGATGTTGGTAATGTTGCTCACGATGCCGATATCATCATTTCCGATGATTCTCAGGGTGATGGCATACTTCGATGTACCCTTTCCGCTCCATTTCGCCTTCACGATGCGGTAACCGAAACGGCGGCGCAGCTCCTTGGCGTTAGGACAGTCGATGCGGTGAATCTTGATGCCCTTGCTGATGGTTACGAATCCGAAGATAGGGTCGCCGTAGATAGGGTGGCAGCAGTGGGAGAGCTCGAAGTCGATGCCCTTCAGGTGCTCGTCAATCACCAGTACGTCGTCGCTCTGCTTCAGCAGTTCCTCGGTAGGATTCTCGAACTCGAAGTTCTCTGCACTTTCGGCAGGCTTGTTGGTGTTGCTGAGGTTGAGATCGTGGTCACGCTCTTCGATGTATTTCTCCACCACGGTGTTCACGTCGAGTTTCTCTTCTGCCACATCCTTGTAGAAATCAGAGTTCTCCTTGTATCCCATCTTCTTGATGATGCGCGCCATGGTGCTCTCGTCAATCTCTATCTTGCGGTTCTTGAATCGGCGCTCCAGCAGTTCCTTGGCATAGAGTCCGTCCTTCTTCTGCGTTTCCTTCAGGGCGAGTCGGATCTTTGCCTTTGCCTTGGATGTCTGCACGATGTTGAGCCATTCTCTTCTAGGCTTCTGGTTGCTCTGGGTGAGGATTTCCACCTGGTCGCCCGAGTGCAGTTCCTGTCGGAAGGTCACCGCCTTGCCGTTGATTTTTCCGCCCACGCAGGTGTTGCCGATGCGCGAGTGGATGTAGTAGGCGAAGTCGAGCACCGTGGCACCTTTCGGGAAGTTCAGCAGGTCGCCCTTAGGGGTGAACACATAAACCTCGTCTTCCTTCAGGTCGGTGGTAAACTGGTCCATCAGCTGCAGGTCGTCGTTGTTTTCCAGAGCGGCACGGATGTTGGCAAGCCATTCGTCGATGCCTCCTTCTCCCTGTTTGATGCCCTTGTAGCGCCAGTGTGCAGCCAGTCCGTGTTCGGCGATATCGTCCATTCTTTCGGTTCTGATCTGGACTTCTACCCATTTCTTCTCCGGTCCCAGTACGGTGGTGTGCAGACTCTCGTATCCGTTGCTCTTAGGCACGCTGAGCCAGTCGCGCATACGCTTTGGGTTCGGCTGATACATATCTGTAATCAGGGCGAAGGTCTGCCAGCACAGCATGTATTCCTTCTCTCTTGGTGCGTCGATGATGATACGGATGGCGAAAAGGTCATATACACCCTCGAAGGCGCACTTCTGCTTTTTCATCTTCTGCCAGATGGAGTGGATGCTCTTGGTGCGTCCCTTCATGTGATATTTCAGTCCGGCAGCATCGAGTTTCTCCTTGATAGGCTGGATGAATCGGGCGATATAGGCATCGCGCGAAGCCTTGGTGGCATTCAGCTTCTCCTTGATCATATAGTAGGCATCGTGCTCCAGATACTTCAGACTCAGGTCTTCCAGCTCGCTCTTCAGTTTGTAGAGACCCAGCTTGTGGGCGAGTGGGGCATAGAGGTAGCTGGCTTCCTCGCTCACCTCGTGCTTTGCCTCCTTCTGTTCGGTATCACGTATCTGTCGCATCACGTTCACGCGGTCGGCAATCATGATGAGGATTACGCGCATGTCTTCTGAGAAGGAGATGAGCAGGTTGCGGAAGTTCTCGCTCTCGATGATCGGGTTGCGCTTGTAGAGATCGTGAATGCGGAGAAGTCCGCTGATGATATGCGCCACGCTGTCGCCGTATTTCTTCTGGATGTCTTCGATGGTCTGATAGCCGTCGATGACGCTGGTCTGCATCAGGATAGCGATGATGCCGTCTCTTTTCAGACCGATTTCGTTCACTGCGATTTCTGCTGTCTGCAGGGCTGCGAGTATAGGGTTCATGCCGAAGACGTTGCGCTTGATCTGGTGGTTGATGAAGGCATGCTGTATGTCTTCACGCAGATGCTGCTCATCGCCCGGCTTGAATGTGTCGCCCACGGCGGTTCTCAGGCGCTCCAGTATCTGGAGTGTCTGTTCCTTTTCTTCGGATGTGAATTTAAAAGGTGTTTCGTTCATTGTCGTTCCCTCCCGTTGATTATATTTTATTGAGTTTTATAACTCGTCTATCCATTTCTGGCCTGATTTGGTGTTGAGCCAAATGGCGAAGCTAGCGCTAATTACGGCACTCAGCCCCATAAATATAGTTATTAACTCCATAATAACTTATTTTATAAATTATCTATCCACTTCTGACCTGATTTTGTGTTAAGCCAGATGGCGAAGCAGGTTCCTATCAAGGCTCCTAGCCCCATAAATATAGTATATAGTTCCATATTGTTTCTTATTTATCGTTATACTTCATAACTCTGTTTGCACTATACGCAAATACAAAAGCTGCTATAGCTCCAAGTACAAGGCAGAGTATATTATTTACTCCCATCTCGTCTCCGGTAATCATAGGAGATAATCCGCCTATACCGGTTCCGCTGATGAACAAGTTAGATACCCCATAGAGGTAATGTGATAGCCCCGACCTTCGGTCGTGCTCCTTTGATAATTTACTAACCATGTCGCAATATTCCATTTTAAATTTGACAAACAATGGCGTTTCAGCGTTAAAAAACGCGTACTTCGTTAAATTTTCAATGCAAAGGTACAAAAAAAAGCGGAAATATTTCTGATTATCAGAAAAAACTATTATCTTTGTAGCACATATAGTGTAAATTTAACATAAATATGGTATTATGAATCAGCAAGATCTAAACCAAATCGCTGCTCGCGGCATTTCCGAGCAGCAGATTGAACACCAGTTGGAACAAATCAAGAATGGCTTCCCATTCCTCAAGCTCGAGGGTGCGGCTGCCATCGGTAAGGGTATCATGGCTCCTACAGCTCAGGAAGTAGAGGACTACGAGAAGGCGTGGAACGACTACAAGGCTGAGGGTCACAAGATTGTGAAGTTCGTACCTGCTTCAGGTGCGGCTAGCCGTATGTTCAAGAACATGTTTGCGTTCCTGGATGCTCCATACGATGTTCCTACTACTGACTTTGAAAAACAATTCTTCGAGAATATCAAGAAGTTTGCTTTCCGCAAGGCACTCTGCGACAAGTGTCATGTAAACAACGAGAAAGGCATCATGTGCCTCATCAAGAAGGGAGATTACAAGGCTGTAGTGGCTAATCTCCTCAAGCCAGAGGGATTGAACTACGGACAGTTGCCTAAGGGATTGCTCCAGTTCCACGAGTATGAGGATGAGGTTCGCACTCCGATGGAGGAGCACCTGGTAGAGGCTGCGCTCTATGCAAGCAGCAACGGCGAGGCAAACGTTCATTTCACCGTTTCTCACGACCACCTGGAACTCTTCAAGCAGATGGTAGCTGAGAAGGCTGATAAGTATGCACAGCGCTACGGCATCAAGTACAACATCTCTTTCTCAGAGCAGAAGCCTAGCACAGATACCATCGCAGCCAATCCGGATAATACTCCATTCCGCAACGAGGATGGATCATTGCTGTTCCGTCCAGGCGGTCATGGCGCTCTCATCGAAAACCTCAATGAGATTGATGCTGATGTAGTATTCATCAAGAACATCGACAATGTGGTTCCTGATCGTCTGAAGGCTGAGACTGTTACCTGGAAGCAGGTGATTGCAGGTGTATTGGTTACTTTGCAGAAGCAGGCATTCGATTACTTGAAGGTATTGGATTCCGGACAGTACAACCACGAGAAGCTGGAGGAGATTATCCGCTTCGTTCAGCGTGATCTCTGCTGCCGCAAGGCTGATATCAAGGAGCTGGAGGATGCCGAACTGGTTATCTATCTGCGCAAGAAGTTGAACCGTCCTATGCGTGTCTGCGGTGTCGTTAAGAACGTGGGCGAGCCTGGTGGTGGTCCATTCCTTACCTACAACCAGGATGGCACTGTAAGTCTTCAGATTCTGGAGAGCTCACAGATTGATAAGAACAACGAGGAGTATATGAAGATGTTTACCGAGGGTACTCACTTCAACCCAGTAGATCTCGTCTGCGCTACCAAGGATTACCAGGGCAATGCCTTCGATCTTCCTAAGTTCGTAGATCCATCTACCGGTTTTATCTCCAGTAAGAGCAAGAACGGTAAGGATCTCAAGGCCTTGGAGTTGCCAGGTCTCTGGAATGGTGCAATGAGCGACTGGAACACCGTATTCGTAGAGGTTCCTCTCGGCACCTTCAACCCAGTGAAGACCGTGAACGATCTGCTCCGCGACCAGCATCAGGCTGTAGAGGGCGGCATCAAGCACGAGCATCATCACGGAGAGGGTGGCTGCTGCGGCAAGCACTAATCCCACGGATATAGATACGATAAAGGCTCAATCTCCGATTCTTCAGTCGAGGATTGAGCCTATATTGTTTTGTTAAGAGTTGAGGTTTAGAAATCGTAGAAACTTATCTAGCTGCGAGATAACAAACCTGCGAGGGATAGATCTTGGCGCTTCCTTGATTTCACTCTTAACGGATTCTTGATGTACATGCTTGCCAAAATAGCTGTACCAGATGATTGATTGAACCAAAATTCTTGTTTCTTTTCTATTATTGGATTCTAGCTTTTCCGGGAGATTTCCTGGAGTTTGGCTTTCCGATAATACTTTTTTACTTGAATTCTAGTTGTACCAGATTTCTCCGCCCAATAAAGTTGGATACTCTTCTGATGTCGTTCTTTCTACAGGAGCTGTAATCTCTACATACTCACCGTACTTTTTTGCTTTACTCTGCATAATTTAAAAGGTTTTTTGTTGATTTATTAAACTTATTATTTGATTGATCGAATGAGATAGATTATCGTGGGCATTGCTGCCCATTCATAGTCATTTCATCTTTTCTTATCTTTATGTTTATAGTCGTATTTTATTTCTGTTTCTTACGGCTAGGAAAGTGCAATCGATTGCAATAAATTTTGCTTTCTTGCTCCCAATAGCAACTTTTCACACTACAAAGATAAGAAAAATATCGGTACGGAGATATTTTTTGCCCCAAAAACTTCTCTAAATTAAACTTTTTTAATTAAAACTGAATATTTACTGCAAAAATATGCGTTTTTCTCGTAACTGATTGAAAAAGAGCACCTACCTTCCGTAGAGGTAAGTGCTCCTGAGTAAAAGAATTAAATTTTACACATCTTATACCGTAAACTCGCCTGCAAGCGATTGCTTCAGCATCTCCCTTACCTTGCGGTTGTCATCAAATCTGCCTTGCAGATACATCATCTTCGTTACCATCGCCTCTACCGTAGAGTCGTGGCCGCTGATTACGTGAGCAGTCTTCAACTGGAATCCGGCGCCGTATCTCTCCATCTCTACGCTACCTGTCAGGCACTGGCTGATGTTCACGATGTTCACGCCTCGGTGGGCAGCTTCGTCCAGCAGTCGTATGATCCATGGAGAATGAGGGGCGTTTCCCGAACCAAAGGTACGCATCACGATGCCTCGCAGATCCGGCGATTCCAGCACGTGGCGCACGATGTTGTCCTGGATGCCCGGGAAGAGACTGAACACGATCACGTTCGGGTCGAGTCTCAGATGGGGTATCATCGGCTTGTCGTAATCCGGAGTGAGGATGTGGTGCTTGTGATACTGGAAATTGATGCCCACATCGCAGAGGTGCGGATGGTTGAACGATTCGAAGGCGTGGAATCCCTCGGCATTTATCTTGATGGCGCGGTTGCCTCTGATCAGCTTGCCGTTGAAGAAGATGCATACCTCCGGCACCATCGGTCTGCCGTTCTCGTCCTTTGCCGATGCTATCTCGATGGCGGTCATCAGATTCTCCTTGCCGTCGGTACGCAGTTCGCCGATAGGCAGCTGGCTACCGGTCAGGATCACCGGTTTTGTCAGGTTCTCAAGCATGAAGCTCAGGGCCGATGAGGTGTATGCCATCGTATCCGTGCCGTGCAGGATCACGAATCCGTCGTAGTCATTATAGTTGTTGGCTATCATGCTCACGATTTCTGCCCATCTCATCGGGTCCATGTCGCTGGAGTCGATGGGTGGGTCGAATTTTCGCACGTCGATTTCTGCCTGGATGAGTTTGAACTCGGGCATGGATGAGACGAGATGGTTGAAGTCGAGCGGTTCCAGCACGCCTGTCACCGGGTCTTTTCCCATGCCGATGGTACCTCCCGTGTAAATGATGAGAATCTTTGGTGTTGCCATTTTCTTTGTTTCTTTACATTTTGTCACTTTATCGGCTGCAAAGATACGGAAAATATTTTTTTTCCCAAAACTTATCGGCTAAAAAAGCACTTTCTTTTTGCAAAGTGTTATGGATTGTCGCTCAGAATGCCGATGAAGACTTCAATATGTCACCGTTTTCGCCCCGAAAATCCTCTTATATAAATAGGTATTAGCAAAATATAAATAGGTATTAGCAAAGTTTAGCAAAATAAATGCATTTTTATTCGCTTGTTACAAAAAGAAATAGTACTTTTGCACACGATTTAATAAAAATACTAAGTTGTTATGGTAAAAATCACATTCCCAGACGGATCTGTTCGTGAGTACGAGCAGGGCGTTACTGGCTTACAAATCGCCGAGAGCATCTCACCGGCTCTCGCTCGCAACGTTGTATCTTGCGGTGTCAATGGTGAGACAGTAGAGTTGGATCGTCCTATCAATGAGGACGCAAGTGTAGAACTTTACAAGTTTGAGGATGAGCAGGGCAAGCATACCTTCTGGCATACTTCAGCCCACTTGCTCGCAGAGGCTCTTCAGGAGCTTTATCCAGGCATCCAGTTTGGTTTCGGTCCAGCTGTAGAGAGCGGTTTCTTCTACGACGTGATGCCTGCTGAGGGTCAGGTGATCTCAGAGAATGATTTCGCTAAGATCGAGGCTAAGATGATGGAGCTCGCCAAGAAGAACGAGCCTGTGGTTCGCAAGGAGATTGCTAAGGCTGATGCGCTCGCTGAGTTCAAGGCCGACGGTCAGACCTACAAGTGCGAGCACATTGAGCAGGACTTGGAGGATGGTACCATCACCACATATACCCAGGGCAATTTCACCGACCTTTGCCGTGGTCCTCACTTGCTGAACACTGGTCTTATCAAGGCTGTGAAGATTACAAGTGTGGCTGGTGCTTTCTGGCGCGGTGATGCCAAGCGCGAGCAGATGACCCGTATCTACGGTATCAGCTTCCCTAAGAAGAAGATGCTCGATGAGTACCTGGTTGTTCTCGAAGAGGCTAAGAAGCGCGACCACCGTAAGATTGGTAAGGAGATGGAACTCTTCATGTTCTCTGAGCGTGTAGGTAAGGGTCTTCCTATCTGGTTGCCAAAGGGCACTCAGCTCCGCCTCCGCTTGCAGGAGTTGCTCCGTTCGCTCCTGAAGCCTTATAACTATCAGGAGGTTATCTGTCCTGGTATCGGCGGCAAGAGTCTCTATGTAACATCTGGTCACTATGCTCACTATGGCAAGGATGCATTCCAGCCTATCCAGACTCCAGAGGAGGATGAGGAGTATATGCTCAAGCCAATGAACTGTCCTCACCACTGCGAGGTCTATGCCCGTAAGCCTCGTTCTTACAAGGATCTTCCTTTGCGTATCGCAGAGTTCGGTACCGTGTTCCGTTATGAGAAGAGCGGTGAGCTCCACGGTTTGACTCGTGTTCGTACATTTACTCAGGATGATGCCCATATCTTCGTTCGTTCAGATCAGGTAAAGTCTGAGTTCGAGAACGTAATCGACGTAATTCTGAAGGTATTCAAGATCTTCGGTTTCGAGAACTACGAGGCACAGATCTCTCTCCGCGACCCTAAGGATACCGAGAAGTATATCGGTTCTGATGAGATTTGGGAAGAGAGTGAGAACGCTATCCGCGAGGCTTGCAAGGAGAAGGGTCTTGAGACTCGTGAAGAGATTGGCGAGGCTGCCTTCTATGGTCCTAAGCTCGACTTCATGGTAAAGGATGCCATCGGTCGTCGCTGGCAGTTGGGTACCATCCAGGTGGATTACAACTTGCCTGAGCGCTTCAAGCTGGAATATACCGCTGAGGATAACTCAAAGAAGACTCCTGTGATGATTCACCGTGCACCATTCGGTTCATTGGAGCGATTCACAGCCGTTCTCATCGAGCACACAGCCGGTCACTTCCCATTGTGGTTGACTCCAGACCAGGTTGCTATTCTTCCTATCTCAGAGAAGTTCAACGACTATGCTCAGAAGGTACGTCAGTACTTCGACAAGCAGGGTGTTCGTGCCTTGGTTGATGACCGTAACGAGAAGATTGGCCGCAAGATTCGCGACAATGAGTTGAAGCGTGTGCCTTACATGGTTATCGTAGGTGAGAAGGAGAGTGCCGAGGGCCTCGTTTCCATGCGTAAGCAGGGTGGTGGCGAGCAGGCTACCATGAGCATGGAAGAGTTCGCTCAGCGCATCAACGCCGAGGTTGCAGAGCAGCTGAAGGCAGCTGAAGAGTAATCCTTCTTTCATAGGATATTTTTTATTTGAATCTCCCGCAGAATTCATTTTTTCTGTGGGAGATTTTATTTTTCATCGGATTTCTTCATCGGATTACGCGGAGTTATCGGAACATTCTTGCTCAACGGATTACGCACGGAATTAAAACGGATTTCGACCTTCGGTCGATGGCATTCTGGTGATAATGGGGGTGAGGAAGGATGCGAGGATGAGGTTTGCTATTTGTGTTATATGAATTTAAATATTATAGGTATGGAATTGTTATATAAGGAATTGACGGATAAGATTCTGGCTGCAGCTTATCAGGTGCATCGGGAATTGGGGTGTGGCTTTCTTGAAAAGGTTTACCAGGAGGCTCTGGCTGTGGTTCTATCTGAAATGGGGATACCTTTTGAACGAGAGAAACCATTGGATATCGTGTATCATGGGAAAACGTTGGCCTGTAAATATGTGGCAGACTTCGTGATAGATAATAAGGTGATATTGGAGTTGAAAGCAGTGACAGATTTGGATACCAGTTGTGAATCTCAAGTCATCAACTATTTAAAAATAACAGGCTATAAAGTTGGTTTCCTGATGAATTTCGGCAATCCATCATTCCATTTCAGGCGTTTAGTGCGCTATTAGTAATGTTGTCCTCCTTTATGGCGTTAGCCTCCATCGACCGTAGGTCGAAGTCTGTTTAAATTCCGTGCGTAATCCGTTGAGCATGAAAATTCCGATAACTCCGCGTATTCCGATGAATAACATCATGAATAAAACCATAAATAAATAAAAATAAGCCTAAAAATGAAAATAACCCGCTGAAAATTTGGTGGTTTCACGGAAAATGCGTAACTTTGCAGCCGTTTAATCAAAAAACGTTGAATATATCGAATAGTTAATGAAAAATGACAAAATGAAAAATCAGTACCGCGTAAACGAACAGATACGCGTACGTGAAGTGAGAGTAGTAAGTGAAGGCGGAGCTGAAGTGATGCCTACACGTAAAGCGTTGGACTTGGCACGTCAGCAAGAGCTTGACTTGGTCGAGATATCTCCTAATGCCCAACCACCAGTTTGCCGTATTGTTGACTATTCTAAGTTCCTTTACCAGCAGAAGAAACATGCTAAGGAAATGAAGCAGAAGCAGGTGAAGGTGGAGACCAAGGAGATCCGTTTCGGACCTCAGACCGATGAGCACGACTATCAGTTCAAGCTCAAGCACGCTAAAGAGTTCCTCAATGAGGGTAATAAGGTACGTGCATACGTGTTCTTCCGTGGTCGTTCTATTCTCTTCAAGGAGCAGGGTGAGGTTCTCCTTCTCCGTTTCGCCAATGATTTGGAGGAATGCGGTAAGGTAGAGCAGATGCCAAAGCTCGAGGGAAAGAAGATGTTCCTCTATATGAGTCCTAAGAAGGCTGGCACAGCTAAGAAGAGCCAGCAGAAGATGGACCGTGAGAAGCGAGAGGCTGAAGCTAAGGCTGCTGCTGATGCAGAGCGCGCTGCCAATGCCGAGAAGAATGGCTTGCTCGCCAATGCCAAAGGCGGCGATGCCCTGAAGAAGCTCGCAGAAGGAACAGAGGATTAAGAAAAAAAAGATGCGTAACGCCCTGGTATATGCGTTGCCATCGCTATAATAAATAACAATTTAAAATTAAAAGTAAAAATGCCAAAAGTAAAGACTAATTCCGGCGCAAAGAAGAGATTCCGTTTCACCGGTACAGGTAAGATTAAGCGTCATCACGCTTTTCACAGTCACATCTTGACTAAGAAGACAAAGAAGCAGAAGAGAAATCTCCTCGGCGAGACTCTCGTAGACCGTTCAAACTTGAAGCAGGTTCGCGACTTGCTCTGCCTTCGTTAATTATTAACTTTTTAGTCGAACTTTTAAAGAAAAAAAATTATGCCAAGATCAGTAAATCACGTTGCATCTAAAGCAAAGAGAACAAAAATCTTGAAGCTCACTAAGGGTTACTATGGAGCTCGCAAGAATGTATGGACAGTAGCTAAGAACACTTGGGAGAAGGGTCTTACCTACGCTTATCGCGATCGTCGTAACAAGAAGCGCACATTCCGCGCATTGTGGATCCAGCGTATCAACGCTGCTGCTCGCCTCGATGGTATGAGCTACAGCCAGTTGATGGGTGCTCTTCACAAGGCTGGTATCGAGATCAACCGTAAGGTTCTCGCTGACCTCGCTGTTAACAACCCAGAGGCTTTCAAGGCTATCGTTGCTAAGGTGAAGTAATTTGAAAGATTTTTAAAGGAATCCTCAGTTATCTTTGATAGCTGAGGATTTTTCTTTTCTAGGGATGGCAAACTGGCCCCACACGCCCTGAAAGGGCAGAAGCTCCTAGCCCAGGGCAACGCCCTGGGTTGTACGGAGTTATACACATACGCCCTGTAAGGGCAAAAGCTTTATAATCCATATTTTAAGCTTTTGCCCTTACAGGGCGCTTTGCTGATTTGCTGCTTGTACCCAGGGCGTTGCCCTGGGCTAAGAGCTTCTGCCCTTTCAGGGCGTGGGGGCAGAAGCTCCGCTTTACTTGATCAATTCAAGACCTGCCTCAAACTTGGTGGTCTTATCCATGATGGCAGGAAGCTGGTTTACAACAGTCTTCAAAATCAGGAATTGTGCCAAATCCTCCTTGTCCATACCTGTAGTAGGAATCTTGTTAACCTGAGCATAAAGCATGGCGATGATAGGAGCTACGAAATCCTTGTCAACATAGAAATATACCTTGTTGGCTGCTGGATAAGATACGTGTACTGGAATACCGGTCTTAAACTGATCCAACATGCCGGCTACCATAGCCTTCTCCTGAGCATCGTCGATGTCTGCGGTAATCTTGGCTGTGTTCAGGAACAAGGTAATCATATTCTCGTTAACTACCTGGTATGTAGCGTAATCGTTAGCTACCTTCCAGTCCTTGTCATCAGCCTCTTCCTTGTAGGTTGCAGAAATCTGACCCTTCTCATTGAAGGTTACATCCTGCAGAACGCTTCTGAGCTGGCTGTTGAGCAGCATTGGAACCATTGAGATGGCATCCTTTACTGGATATGGCTCATCAAAGAGACCTGGAATTTCGATAACTGCATCGTTAGAACCTTCCCAGTTTAATACTATCGAACCTGTTGCCTGGTAAGTTGTTGGATCCATACCAGCCTCCTGTACCTTCCAGGTGCCTTCAATCTTCTCGTTGCGCTTGAAATCATTCTCATTGTTGTCATCATCGCTGCTACAAGCAGTGAAGAAGCCAAGGGTGCAAACCATGGCCATCAAATAAATAAACTTTTTCATTTTCTTCTCTTTTTTTGTTAATGAATAATTGTCGTTTTTTATCTTTTTATCTCTCTTTGGCTATATATATTGGCTATATATATTAATGTACGCGTACATTATTATATAGATAGCTTCAGCAGAATATGATCTGTTACTTCAGCTGATACGTGATGCCGATGCTGCCGTAGATAGGATACATCGTCTGCTCGATGGTTTCGAAATCCTTCTTGAAGATGCCGTTCAGACCCCAGCTCAGGTCGGCGCAGATGCCCCAGCGGTTGTTCAATCGCCAGTCTATTCCGAAATCTACGCCCACCTGCCAGTTGCGCATGTCATCGCTGAAATCGTAATCACCACGTTCGCCTTCCTTTTCTCCCAGCATCACCTTCTGTCCCGTAGGGTCTCCCTTGGGATGACCCTCCTCCTGGCGGCGGAGATAACCGTTGTATGCCCAGCCCTCAAACTTCTTCGAGGTAACATAACTTACGTATGGCCCCAGCTTGAAGCGGAGATTATCGCAGACATCGTATGTTGCCTGAATCGGAACGGTGATGAGACTCATATCCACCTTGGTCACTACATCGCCCGTAAAGATGCCCTGCAGCTCCTCGCCGCCACGAACTATCTTCATATAGTAGTTCTTAACGCCCGCATCAATCTTCATGCTCTTGTTCTCGAAGCGGATTCCTCCCACGAATCCCCAGTTTCCGGAGAGTGGGTGATAGGCATCCACGCCCAGACTGAAGTTAGGGCGAAGGGTGTAGCTGTGAAGCGTGCGGATGGTGGCAGGCATGCCGATAGGGGCGGTGCCGCCCAGGTTATACGCCACGCGTGCCTGATACTCATAGCCGTGGAGATATTTGTTCCAGGCACTATTCTTGTCTCCTGCCCATGATGCGGCGCCGCATGCCAGCAGGAGTGCCAGTACTGTTATCTTTTTCATACTACAGTTCTTTCTATAGTTCATCATTGCCATTTCCTCCTTTTCTTATTTGCAAATCAGTTTGAAACTATCCACCCAGAGGGTGCTGCCCACGGCTCCCAGGAAGTTGGCTCCATCAGAGCTGGATGAGCAGACGATGGAGAGACTGTAACCGCCATTCTTCAGCTTCACGGGGTCGATGGTCTTGCCGTAGGATTGATAATCGAAATCTACGCTGAAGTGATGCCATTCCGGTGTGTTGCCGATGGCTGTCTTTCCGTTGTCATCGCGGGTTTCACCTACCAGTGCGAGCGCTACTATCTGCTTGCTGCTCTGTACGTTATCGCCATAGAGCATTACTGCATTTCCATTCTCGTCGATGTTCTCGTAGAGCACGGCGTAGATGGTTCCGTAGTCATGTCGGTTCAGTTCGTTCATATCCTTGTCGGTGAATTTCTCGCCAGCCTGATACTTGTACCAGCCTTCCAGCTTCTCCGGTTTGGCGCTGAAGCTGAATGGGCGACCGAACTTGGTAGCCTTCATCGCATCGCGCAGGGCATCGGTGGCATCAAACTGTCCGATGAAGAGGTTGCCGGCAGCGATAGGCTTGTGTACCATATCGGCGAGCTTGCTGGTGCGCTGGGTGGTGAGCTTCACGCCCTTGTCCTGATAGCCGTCTTCTATCATCACGGTAGGATATTCCTCCGGTTTTGCCGATGGGTTGCTGATCTTGAATCCCGGGTTTCCGGTAGCCCAGATGTCGAGGAGATCGCCATTCCAGTTTTCCTGCCAGTTGTAGTATCCCTTGCTGAGGTATGCGTTTTCGAAATCGAATTCCAGCTCCTTGCTCATGGTGGTCTGACCCTTCTTGATGCTCACCTGATAGGTGCGGGTCCACTGCTTGTCTTCCGATGTAACCACGTATGTAACAGGACCTTTGGAGAAATCGTGTACGCTTCCGCTTTCCGGTTGGATGGTGGCTCCAGGAGTGAGTCGGAACATCGGTGCCTGCTTCTTGAGACTGGCGAATGGCTTCATGGTGAATTCTATCTTGTCCTGGTCGCTCTGCACGTTGACGAGCGTATCCGATGCGTTTGTGAACCACAGCTTCATCCAGCTTCCTGGGTGGATGTATGCCTGCTCAATGTCGCATTCGGCATTGAGGGGTTCATCCTTGAAGCATGAACTGAGAGATAGGGCGCAAACCGTCGATAAAGATAGCGTTAAAAATTTTCTAAAACCCATAGTCTTCATATCCTTTTCCTTTATTACATAAGAATCTCTATCTTTTGTTATAAGATTCTTTTCTTTATTATATATATATGAGCGTTATCTTTTTGGGATATCCGCTGATGATTCAATTTTCTGGTTGCAAAGTTACGCCGAAAACTTGAAAGCACCAAACATTTTTCACTTTATTTGCATATTATTTATGTTTCTGATTATTTGTTAAATGGGGCAGAAAAAAAGACTGGGCATTCCAAAAGGGATGCCCAGTCTTGATTTTAGAGACTTACATTGTCGTCGCCGCCGCCTTCACCGTCTCCGGTGTTATCCTTTCCGGTGCCTCCTGATGGGGTGTTGCCGCCGGATGGGTTGTCCTTGTCGGTGCCGCCGGATGTATCACCGGTATTGTCCTTTCCGGAGCCGCCTTCTGATGTTCCGCCTGAAGTTCCGCCTGAAGTTCCGCCGCCATTTTCCTCGTCTTCGATGCCGTTGTACTCGGTCAGCTCTTCCATCTTGATGCCACTGAGCATCGGCTTTACTCGCTTGCCCTGGTCCATGACAGTGTAAGGTGAGTAGATGACGTACATGTTCTTGATGTTGGCTGAGGTGAACTTCTTGGCGCTTTCGGCTGGGGAAGTTCTGATGCCGAGCTTGAAGCTTCCGAATTCGTCGAGCACCACCTTGTTGCCGTCGGCGATGTTGGCTGAGATCTCTGTCATCAGGGCATTGATCACGGCTAGGATGTCTGGCTCGGTGACGGTGCATCGCTCGGTGATCTTCTTGGCGATGGCTCTGGTGTGCACCACTTTGTTCACTACTGCTCTACCGTAGATCATTCCCTTGGTAGGGGAGTTCTTGCGGTTGTTTTTCACTTTTCTGAATTTTGCCATACTCATTTAGATTTAAAGGGTTAAACATTCATTTTTCTTTCTTCATCTGATATTTTTCCGTAGAATCTGCGTTAGCTACCCATACACGAGGTTACCCCCAGGGTGGTGGCAATCGCCGTGAGAATAGAAATCGCAATCTGGATAACGGTTTTCCATGTGTCTTTCTTCATTTTGTATCTCCTTTCTTTTTATCATGTTATTAGAAAAATTTACATCTCTTTTTATCAGGTTGTTAGAAAATTTTACATCAATACCTGCTGACGGTTCTTCCGCCGCATGGTGTAGCTTACGTGCAGCCAACGGTGATTGCCGGGAGAGGCGCTGCGAGGCTCCAGGATCAGCTGGTCGAAGGTGCAGCTCGATTCTATGAATTTTCTGTACTTCGCCAGAATCTCCTCGTTCGGGATGAAGATGTCGGCAGCCTCGCCCAGGGTATGCTGACTGCCCGGTACGCCATGCACGGCAAGGTTGAGCTGCGGACAGCGATACCCGCTCGTGATGGTGATGATGCCGCAATGCAGACGAAGTGGTTCCAGCACCTGCTCGCACAGCATCATCAGACGGATGATGATCATGGAGCTTTGTGGAGTGTTGTCGATGCCATACTTGATGGCGGTGCCCGAGCGGAGAAACTCTCCGAGGGCGAAGTGAGTGGAGAGGAGCATCTGCTGCATCCTCTCCAGTTCTAACATTGTGTGTGTTTCCATAAGCATTATTGATTGGTTTACGATGCAAAGATACGAAATTTTTTCGGGTTTGTCAAGGGTTTGGGGGTTACAGGGAGGGTTACATTGAGGGTTACCGCGTCAGTTTTAAAGCTTTTGCCCTTTGCGTAATTACCATCTTCTGCAATAGGGGGTGTGTCATAAGTTCATGACGTATTTTTTTCATCGGATTACGCTGAGTTATCGGATGCATTCTTGCTGTACGGATTACGCACGGAATTTAAACGGAAAGCGACCTGTTCGGTCGAGGAACCGGAACTGCATGATGTATAGTCCCACAGATTTCACAGATTTTACTACTATACGTTTTTTATGTCACGCAGATTTCGCAGATTTTTCTTATCCGATTCTTCTGCTTAATCAGATGAAGAATAATCTGCGTCATCCCATAGACCGAACAGGTCTAAATCTGTGTAAATCTGTGAAATCTGTGGGACAAAAAAACAATCAGAAAAAATCTGCGTCATCTGCGAAATCTGCGTGACCTTATAACATGTGGTTTAAGTCGTCTCGACCGCATAGGTCGCTTTCCGTTTAAATTCCGTGCGTAATCCGTACAGCAAGAATGCTCTTCCGATAACTCCGTGTAATCCGATGAAGAAAAAATGATGAATAAATTAAAAAGAGGATGTGACATAAACTTATGACACACCCTCCTAGGATTATTCATTTGAGCCTCTTTTGGGTCAGAAATGAGCCTAACTTAACGTTTGTTTTAGGCTCATTTCATCGCCAAAAGAGGCTCTGTTGCAGGGTAAAAGAGGCTCTGTTGCAGGGTAAAAGAGCCTCAAATGCAGGGTAAAAGAGGCTCTATTCCAGACCAATAGAGGCTCTTTTCAGCTTTCTCCTCCTTCCATGATCAGCAGCTCGATGATTCGGCAGGGAGGATTCTTCTGCAGCTGCTCCATGTAGAATCTCGTGATGCTGTCGGGGTAGATGCTGTTGCGCTGCTCCATGCCCCTGAGCTTGCTCAGCGCCTTATCCGGATGATTGGGTGGGGGAATGCAGCTCTTCTGGAAGAACTGGCGGTAGAGCTTCTGTAGGGGGATGGGGCGCAGGAAATCATCGTGCCACTCATCGCCCACGTCCTCCTCGCCGCTGCTCCTCACCATCACATAGTCGCTCACATCGTGTACGAACTCGATGATCCATCTCTTGGGGCATCGCCACTCCCGGATGCCCGATTCCTGATCCAGCATCCACTTATAGTCGTCGAGCATCTGCTCGTGGGCACGGGCTCTCAGCTCGTTGTACTCTTCTCTTGTCATAGGCGTATCGTTTTTTGAAATTCACTATCTCCAGGGTTCATCATCCTTCGCCAGCACCTTGCCCTGCATCACCTCGGCTATGCAGTCGTTTTCCGATTCCCTTTCGTCGTATCTGCCGCAGGGCTGGCGCACGTAGTACACCTTTCCGGGATGACAGAACTCCTGGTCTCTCACCTTCAGCATCTCTACGATGGTAAACATCTTGCCCTCCTCGGGCTTCGAGATTCGGTTTACGGTGAGCAGGAAGTCGGCGAGGTTAGCCCACTGCGCACTGCCCGCTACGGAGTAGATATCCAGCGGCGGAAATGCCTCGTGACCGTCCTTGTACTGTATTCTCGGGTGAGCCACCACCACCGTCCAGATGTGGCGCGTACGGCTCCATGCCTGCAGCTTCGTCAGCATCAGTCTCACCTTCTCCGTCTCCGTGGCACGGCTGCCGCCCTCGGTCATGTTGATGAACACATACGGGTCTATCACCAGATAATCAATCTTCTGCTTCTTGCGGTTCATCATCGCCTCCATCATTCCGATGATGTAGTTGCTGTCGGGCAGGCGGGTCTTCGTGTCGAAATCCACCATGTGCTCCGACAGGAAATCCAGCACCCTGCGGTTCTCCTGCCTTGCCTCTTCGGGCGATTCGGTGCCGTCCATATCCTCCGTGTTCCTCACCCCCAGGGCTATGCGGGCAATCTCCCTCACGTGCTTGCCCTTGATAGGTTTCTCGAACGAGAAGAACGCCACGCGCTTCTGGTTGTGGTACATCAGATGCGCCATCAGGCAGTTGAGGAAATCCGTCTTTCCCGAGTTAGGGCGACCGGTGAGGATGATGAGTCCGCCATCGGAAGTGGGGTGGAAGATGCCGTCGGTGAGTCCGCCCATGCCCACCTCGTAGCCCCGGTCGTAGTTGCCCATCATGATGTCGAGGATGTCTTCCTTGTGCTCGGAGAGGTCGTAGATGTCGGCGTCGCTGATGCCCTGAGCCTCGGCTATGATTCGCTGCACCTCGTGGCTTCCGAATGCCTCATATACCTCGCTGATGTCCTTCTTGCCCTGCGGCAGCGTGGTAACCTTGGCGCGGGTCTGGTATTGCTCTATCAGGAGTTTCACCAGTCGGCGGCCCGGGCGGTCGGTATCGCCGCAGATGATGATCTCGCCCGCCTGCTTGATCCACTCATCGAAAGCCTCGTGACTCTCCTCGATGTTGGTGCAGGCGCCGTTGGCGATGCTCAGCACGTAGGGGAATCCGCAGGTCATCAGCGTGAGTCGGTCCTTTTCGCCCTCGGTAATGATGAGCTGGCGGATGGGCTGTGCGTCGGGTCGGAGCAGGTTGATGCTGTCGATGCCGTAGGGGGCGCAGGGCTTGGTGGGGGAAACCTGGCAGAAGAGCTTGCTCCATTCGCCGGTGATGGGGTGCTGCTGCACGGAGCGGAACTTCACGTTGATGATCTTGCCGTCCAGGTAGTTGCAGTAGGCGATGGCAGGTACCATTTCCACGCCTTTCGGGTCCTCGCTTTTGGTGTCATCCGCTGTCTGCTTCATCCATGCGCACATCACTCCTTCCTGTACGATGATGTCGGGCGAGAGCTTCATTGCCTGGATGTATCGCTGCACCATCGCCTGGAGCGAGGCGAGTTCGCTGGCGGTAATCAGGGGACGGGACTTGGGATGGCGCGAGAGGAGGTTGGCGGGGTGGAAGTGGTCGATGAACTGCTGCTGCTCTTCCTGGGTCTTGAAGGGGTAGATGGGGTAGAGCCAGGAGCGTGTTTCGGCATCTATCTCGCGGAAGTCGTCGGGCAGCATGGGCACGTAGTCTTTGGCCTTGTGTTCATCCTGCTGCTTTTTCTGGGCATTGGCGTAGTAGTTTCCGTTCACCTTACCGCTGCCCTTTCCGAGCAGCGATTTCATCTCTTCCAGGTATCCGCTCCAGTTGCACGACCAGCAGTGGGTCAATCCGTTATCTACCTTGATGAAGCAGTGACGCTTTCCGCATTTCGGGCAGGTAACTTGGATATCGAGCTTTCCTCCAGCCATCTGCTTCATGGTTTTCTGGCTGATGTTCTTCAGGTGATTGAGGAGGGTCTTGAGGGATGGAGCATCATTTGCAGGAGCTGATGAGGAGGAGAATGCATCATCGTTTGAAGGGGATGATGATGTTGCGAATGAAGCATCATTTGCTGTAGATGATGAACCTGATGAGAATACATCATCATTTGCAGAAGCTGATGAAGCTGAATCTGCAGGGATGATGCCGCTCAGCATTTCCTTGTATCTCTCGAAGAGCAGCTTCTCTTCATCAGAGAGATTTTCCTTGATTTCATTGAAGTCGGTAGCATAGTAACGTGGCTTCTCATTTTTGTTTTGATTTTGTTGGTCTTCTTCCATGTTTTTAGGATTTTTATGTTGTTGTTTTATTCAAGTTTTGCAAGTGGGGGAAGTTTCCGTCAGGCGTCCCGCCGGATTTGAAATCCGGCGTTAAAAAATGTCCCAACCTCTTTGTGTTCTGGGGATTTGTAATCCCCAGCCATCAGTACTGCCATTCTGACGAATTTGTAATCCCCAGCTATCAGTACTGCCATTCCGACGGATTTGCAATCCCCATCAATAAGTAATGCCTTGTAAAGTCTAATCTTCACCTCATAAACACTAAAAAAGAAGAAAAAACTGCTAGATTTCTCCAAAAAACAAATAATTTCGACTCAAACAGCAAATTCTCGCTTCAAAAGCACCATTGAATGAAGAAATATATTATCTTTGTACCTGTATATTCGCTTGAGCCAGTGATAAGCTACGATACATCAAGAAGTATCACAACCTATATGACTCATCCTGTTTTATGGAAATTTTAAAATCATCAAAATTATGGCTACAAAGAATACTACAACCAAAAACTTATATTTTGTGACAACCACTGTTGTTAATTGGGTTGATATTTTCAGTCGTCCCAAGTATAAGCATATTATTATAGAATCTCTGGCTTTTTGTCAGAAGACCAAGGGATTGGAAATATACGCCTGGGTACTGATGCCCAATCATTTACATTTCATTATAGGAGCAGAGAATCTTGAACAGGTTCAAACTGTTCTCCGTGATTTCAAGAAGTTCACGAGTAAGAAAATTGTCGCAGAACTTCTGGAAGATATCCAGGAGAGTAGGAGAGAGTGGATGTTGCATCTTTTCAGACTGGCTGGTGAGAAGAATCCGAAAATCAGCAAGTATCATTTTTGGCAGGATGGTTGTTATACTGAAGTGATTTCATCGTTCAAGTTTTTCAAGCAGAAGTTGGATTATATTCATCAGAATCCTGTGAGGGCCGAGTTCGTGAGGTATCCTCAGGATTATCTTTATAGTTCTGCGATAGATTATGCTGGGGGTAGGGGATTGCTGGAAGTGATTGTTGTGAGATTATCTTTTGTTATTGATGGGTAGTTATGGGGGATTACAAATCCCCCGGTTTTCATAGGTCGAACCTTTTTTTACGGCGGATTGCAAATCCGCCGGGACGCCTAGTGGAAGACTTTTCTCCGGACGCCTAGTGGAAGACTTTTCTCTGGACGCCTAGTGGAAGACTTTTCTCTGGATGCCTAGCGGAAGACTTTTCTGGACGCCTTGCGGAAGGACTTTGCATCGATACCGTTAGGCGTTTTGACGGATTTGCAATCCGTCGTTAAAAAATGTCCTAACCTCTTTTGTGTTCTGGGGATTTGCAATCCCCAGCAATCAGTAATGCATTTTATCCCTTAGCCATACACATTCACCATTCACATTCTCCATCCCCCCATCCACATTCCCCACCCACAAAAAAAAGGGGACTGAAATCTCATTTCTGAAATTTCAGTCCCCTTAAAATTTTTATTTAGCTAATGAATAGCAAATGCTTTATCTCCAGGAGATTAAGCCTTGCCCTCCATCTGAGCCTTCAACTTAGCAAGAGCATCGATGTCGCCGAGTGAAGTACCAGCAGCTACGTTGTTGATAGCTGGAGTCTCGTTCTTGCGGCCACCGTTACCACCACGCTTGTGAGCTGGCTTAGCGATTGGCTCGTCCTTGCCCTCCTCGAATGTACGAGAGTGAGAGAGGATGATACGCTTTGTCTCCTTAACGAACTCGATTACCTTGAAGTCGAGCTCCTCGCCCTTCTTAGCCATTGAGCCGTCCTCCTTGGTGAGGTGCTTTGGAGTAGCGAAGCCTTCGCCACCCTCTGCGAGAGCAACTACAGCGCCCTTGTCCATCATCTCAACGATGGTACCCTTGTGTACAGAACCTGGAGTGTAGATGTTCTCATACTCATCCCATGGGTTCTTCTCCAACTGCTTGTGGCCGAGGCTCAAGCGGCGGTTCTCCTTGTCGATCTCGAGAACTACTACGTCGAGAGTAGCACCAACTGTAGTGAACTCAGATGGGTGCTTGATCTTCTTGGTCCAAGAGAGGTCAGAGATGTGGATCAGACCGTCAACGCCCTCTGCGAGCTCTACGAAGATACCGAAGTTAGTGAAGTTGCGAACCTTAGCAACGTGCTTGCTGCCGATAGGGAACTTAGTCTCGATGCACTCCCATGGATCTTCCTTGAGCTGCTTGATACCGAGGCTCATCTTACGCTCAGCGCGGTCGAGAGTCAGGATAACAGCCTCTACGTCGTCGCCAACCTTCATGAAGTCGTTAGCTGAACGGAGGTGCTGGCTCCAAGACATCTCTGAAACGTGGATCAAGCCCTCTACACCTGGAGCAATCTCAACGAATGCACCGTAGTCAGCCATAACCACTACCTTACCCTTCACGTGATCACCTACCTTGAGGTTTGGATCAAGTGCATCCCATGGATGTGGAGTGAGCTGCTTCAAACCGAGAGCGATACGCTTCTTCTCCTCATCGAAGTCGAGGATAACAACGTTGATCTTCTGGTCGAGAGATACAACCTCGTGTGGATCGCTTACGCGGCCCCAAGAGAGGTCTGTGATGTGGATCAAACCGTCAACACCGCCGAGGTCAACGAATACACCGTAAGTAGTGATGTTCTTAACGGTACCCTCGAGGATCTGACCCTTCTCGAGCTTGCCGATGATCTCCTTACGCTGCTGCTCGAGCTCCTGCTCGATGAGCGCCTTGTGAGATACAACGACGTTGCGGAACTCCTGGTTGATCTTTACAACCTTGAACTCCATTGTCTTGCCTACGAATACGTCGTAGTCGCGTATAGGGTGAACGTCGATCTGGCTTCCTGGCAAGAAAGCCTCGATACCGAAGACGTCAACGATCATACCGCCCTTAGTGCGGCACTTGATGTAACCCTGGATAACTTCCTCGTTCTCGAGAGCAGCGTTAACACGCTCCCAAGACTTGCTGAGGCGAGCCTTCTTGTGAGAGAGTACCAACTGACCCTTTGTGTCCTCCTGGTTCTCTACGTAAACCTCAACCTTGTCGCCTACCTTGAGGTCTGGGTTGTAACGGAACTCAGAAGCTGGAATGATACCGTCGCTCTTGTAGCCGATGTTTACGATAACCTCTTTCTTATCAACAGAGATTACGGTACCCTCAACCACCTGGTGCTCAGTTACCTTGTTAAGTGTTTCGTCATAGGCCTTCTCGAGGTCTGTTTTGCTGACGCCTGCGTTTGTGCCATTCTCGAACTCATCCCAATTGAAGTCGTCGAGTGGCTGTACGTTCTTAAAATTTGACATAAAAAATAATTAAAAAATTTAAATTAATAAAGTTTGACTTTATATATTGTTGAAATCGGGCGCAAAATTACTCATTTTCTTTGAGTTACAAGCATTTGTGCTTGTTTTTCTTTGGTTTATTAATGATATTTAACTAAATGTGGTGGTTTGAGGGCATTTTTGCCGCTTTCTACATTATATATTAGAGGGGTGTTTTTTTTGCTTGGGGGAAAGCTTTTGCCCTTACAGGGCGACAGGCTTGCATCCATTAATAACCCAGGGTGGTGCCCTGGGCTAGGAGCTTCTGCCCTTTCAGGGCGTACTGTTTATATTGGAGCATCAGTTCTATCAGGGCATGCTGTTTATATTGGAGCATCAGTTCTATCAGGGCGTACTGTTTATATTGGAGCATCAGTTCTATCAGGGCGTGCTGTCATTCGGCTCCGAAAATTTCAGTTGCATGAATTTTGCGTTAAATTCATTAAAAAAAAACGCGGAAATGATGGTTATTGCAAATATTTTGTTACCTTTGCCCTTGATTATGAAAATATGAACTAACGATTGAGTAGATATGACACTAGTCATTTTAACCATACTGATCCTGGCCTGCGTGCTCATTGCAACTGAGAACGTGACCAAAGTAAACCGTGCTGCCGTGGCTATCTTCGCCGGAACGGTGGGATGGGTGCTGTATATATGCTTCGGTATGGACTTTGTAACTAGCGAACATTCAGCGGATTATACCCGCTTCCTCAATTTCAGCGAAATGGAATCAACCAGTACTTCCGTCAAGTACTTCATCTCTCGAAACATCTTCCTCCCACAGGTGGGTAGGGCAGCGGAGATCGTGATGTTCCTGCTCGCTACGATGACGATCGTAGAAATCCTCAACAATAACGGCTGCTTCGACTTCGTGCGCCAGTTGCTTCGCACACGCAGCAGCAAGAAGATGCTGTGGACACTCGCCATCGTTACATTCCTGATTTCCATCAATCTCGATAACCTCACTACCACCGTGATGATGCTCACCATGATGCATGGCATCATCCCGAGCAGAAGACAGAGAATGGTGTATGGAAGCGCCATCCTCGTAGCTGCCAACTGTGGCGGTGCGCTCACCGTGATTGGTAACCCGGAAGGTCTGGTACTCTGGAATTCAGGGGCTGTTACAGCCACCGTTTTCTCCTTTTCATTACTCCTCCCTTGTCTTGCAGCGTGGTTGATTCCAACCCTGCTGATGCAGCGTATGCTGCCCGAAAGAGTTGAGACAGAGTGGATTGTGATGCCTTTCCGTGGCGATGATACCCGCCTGAACAAGTGGCAGAGATTGCTGATGCTCCTCGTGGGAATCGGCGGTCTGTGGTTTATCCCTACCTTCCATAACATCACCAAGCTCAGCCCGTTCCTGGGCGCCCTGTGCGTGCTCAGCGTACTCTGGATCGTGAACGAGATCTTCAATCGCAAGCTCATGAACATGGATGCGATGGTGGAGCGTCGTACCCCTAGAGTGCTGCAATACGGTGTGATTCAGATGATTCTCTTCGTGATGGGAATGATTCTCGCCGTGGGCGTGGTGAAGGAGACAGGTGCCTTCTATGACCTCTCCAGCTGGATGGGAACCAGCGAGGAGCACCCTAATGTATGGCTGCATGGTGTGGCTGCCGGAGTGCTGAGTACGGTACTCGACAACTTTGCCACCGCCATGAACTTCTTCTCATTGCACGATGTGATGGGATTGGGCGATCCTACCTATGCCATGGATTCGGTATATAATACCAACGGTCTCTACTGGCAGGTAATCGCTTACTGCGTAATGGCAGGAGGCAATGTGCTGGGCATCGGTACCATCAGCGGTCTCGCCCTGATGAAGATGGAGCACATGCGCATGGGCTGGTTCTTCCGCAATATCGGATGGAAGACCCTCGTGGGTGGCGTGGCTGGCCTCGTTATCCTCTGGCTCTCGCACACCCTGATGGGAAGAGCCGTTTACTTAATGATTTAAACAACCATATCTGAAGAAGAAAAGAAAGAATCTGAAAACGGAAGAGATTCAGGAGATTCAAAAAGAAGAATCAGACGAAAGAAATTCAGGAGATTCAAAAAGAAGAATCAGACGATGAAACAGATTCAGAAGATTCAAAAAGAAGAATCAGACGAAAGAAATTCAGGAAGAATCAGACGACGAAAGAGATTCAGAAAGTTCTAAAGAAGAAAAGGGGATGTAACACGCATCCCGGAACCAACAGAAAGCATATTTTTTTTATTAATGTATCACTAATATATAATATAATAAGGTATATATAGTTATGGCAAAGATTAAGACTATAGGTATTTTGACATCTGGAGGTGATGCTCCTGGTATGAACGCAGCAATCCGTGCAGTGACCCGTTCGGCTATCTACAACGGATTCAACGTGAAGGGTATCTATCGTGGTTATGATGGACTGATCAACGACGAGATCAAGCCTTTCACTACTGAGAACGTGAGCGGTATCATCGGTACCGGAGGTACGATGCTGAAGACTGCACGTTCCAAGGAATTCATGACCGAGGAAGGTCGCCAGAAGGCTTTCGAGAATATTCAGAAAGAGGAAATCGATGCTTTGGTAGTAATCGGCGGTAACGGTTCGCTCACCGGTGCGATGAACTTCGCACGCGAGTTTGACATCTGCTGCATCGGTCTGCCTGGTACCATCGACAATGACCTCTATGGCACTGACAACACCATCGGTTACGATACAACCATGAACACCATCGTAGAGTGCGTGGACCGTATCCGTGATACTGCGCAGAGCCACGAGCGTATCTTCTTCATCGAGGTAATGGGCCGTGATGCCGGATTCCTGGCACAGAATTCTGCCATCGCCAGCGGTGCAGAGGCTGCCATCATCCCAGAGGATTCTACCGATGTTGACCAGTTGGCTCAGTTCATGGAGCGCGGTATCCGCAAGTCTAAGAAGAGCTGTATCGTCATCGTGTCTGAGAGTCCTAAGTGCGGTGCGCTCTACTATGCCGACCGTGTACGCAAGGAGTTCCCTGAGTTCGACGTACGTGTATCTATCCTCGGTCACCTGCAGCGTGGTGGTCGCCCATCAGCCCGCGACCGTATCCTCGCCAGCCGTACCGGTTGCGGTGCCATCGAGGCTATCATGCAGGGTCAGCGCAACGTGATGATCGGTGTGCGCAACAATGAGGTGGTTTACGTGCCACTTTCAGAGGCCATCCGTTCAGACAAGCCATTCGACCGCAAGCTGATCAAGGTATTGGATGAGTTGAGCATCTAATCTGCTTCTCCTTGCATCGCATTTCGATATTCAATGCTGCTATCGGCATTACTTATAGGAAATGAATGAAAAGTAAAAATGGTTTAAACGGAACTAAAAAAGTTTTAAAACGGAGCAAAATACAAATAAAACTTCCGAAAAATTTGCGGCTTCCGTAAATTGTTGTTACTTTTGCAGGCGTATAACGAAATTCGTGATTCGGGCTCCAATTCCCGATATCACGAACCTCGGATACTAAAAGAACGAAATATAAATATTAAAAAATAAATTTTTAAACTAATAAGCTTATGTCACAAGTAAGTGGACGCATCTCGCAGATTATCGGTCCGGTTATCGACGTATATTTCGATACCAAGGGCGAGAACCCTGAGAAGGTGCTTCCTAAAATTCACGAAGCTCTGAAGGTGAAACGCCCAGACGGACGCGACCTGGTCATCGAGGTGCAGCAGCACATCGGTGAGGATACAGTTCGCTGTGTCGCCATGGACAATACCGACGGCTTGCAGCGTGGCTTGGAAGTTGCCGTAACAGGCAACCCAATCATGATGCCTGCCGGAGAGCAGATCAAGGGCCGTATGATGAATGTAATCGGACAGCCTATTGATGGTATGAACGAATTGGACATGAAGGGTGCTTATCCTATCCACCGCGAGGCTCCGAAGTTTGACGAGCTCTCTACGCACAAGGAGATGCTTGCCACCGGTATCAAGGTGATCGACCTGCTCGAGCCTTACATGAAGGGTGGTAAGATTGGTCTTTTCGGAGGTGCCGGTGTAGGTAAGACGGTGCTCATCATGGAGTTGATCAACAACATTGCCAAGGGACACAACGGCTACTCTGTATTCGCTGGTGTAGGTGAGCGTACTCGTGAGGGTAACGACTTGATTCGAGACATGCTCGAGTCTGGCGTTATCAAGTATGGCGAGAAGTTCCGTAAAGCTATGGACGAAGGTAAGTGGGACCTCTCACTCGTTGACCCTGAGGAGCTTGCCAAGAGTCAGGCTACCCTGGTGTATGGTCAGATGAACGAGCCACCTGGGGCACGTGCTTCAGTAGCGCTTTCAGGTTTGACTGTTGCCGAGGAGTTCCGTGACCACGGAGGCAAGAACGGTGAGGCTGCCGACATCATGTTCTTCATCGATAACATCTTCCGTTTCACCCAGGCTGGTTCTGAGGTATCTGCGCTCTTGGGCCGTATGCCATCAGCCGTAGGTTATCAGCCAACACTGGCTTCTGAGATGGGTGCCATGCAGGAGCGAATCACTTCTACCAAGAATGGTTCCATCACCTCAGTACAGGCTGTTTATGTGCCTGCCGACGACTTGACCGACCCTGCTCCAGCCACCACCTTTACTCACCTGGATGCCACCACAGAGCTTTCGCGTAAGATTGCATCTCTGGGTATCTATCCTGCCGTAGATCCACTGGGTTCTACCTCTCGTATCCTCGACCCACTGATCGTGGGCAAGGCTCACTACGACTGTGCACAGCGAGTAAAGCAGTTGCTGCAGCGTTACAACGAGTTGCAGGATATCATCGCCATCCTCGGTATGGATGAGCTTTCTGATGAGGATAAGTTGACCGTGAACCGTGCACGCCGTGTACAGCGTTTCCTGAGTCAGCCATTCACCGTAGCAGAGCAGTTCACCGGTCTGAAGGGTGTGATGGTACCTATCGAAGAGACTATCAAGGGCTTCAACGCCATCCTCGACGGCGAGGTGGATGACCTGCCAGAGCAGGCATTCCTCAACGTAGGTACTATTGAGGATGCGAAGGAGAAGGCTAAGCAGTTGCTCGCAGCAGCACAGGCGTAATCTTTAAATCCACGGCTTATGTTACAGCTAAAGATAGTATCTCCTGAGAAAGTAGTCTTCCAGGGTGAGGTAGAGAGCGTACTGGTTCCGGGAACCCTCGGCTCGTTCGAGATTCTCAAGGATCACGCGCCAATCATCTCTTCGCTCGAAGTGGGCAAGGTGGAATACACCACCAGGGAAGGCAAGCAGGCAATGAACATCAAGGGCGGATTCGTGGAATGTAAGAAAAACGAAGTAAGCCTCTGCGTAGAAGTATAAAATTAAGAATTCATAATTCTCAATATTGACAAGACAGATCATGGAAAAAGATGAAAAGATGCGCTTGCAGGCTATCAGGCAGGCAGGTATCAAGTACAAGCAGATTTCCCTGTGGCTCACAGCTCTCATGGCTCTTGCCATCCTCTTCGCCTGTAGGGTTTCTGCCTTATGCGATGATATTCTGCCACGGGTGGTTAACCCGCTGATAGTTAGTGCGATATTCTCGCTCGTTGCAAGTACTGCTTATGGCGAAGCCTGGAAGGCTGTGGCTAAATCATCTCCCGCCAATCTCGCCAAGTTCTACCTGGCGGCACTGGTCATCAAGATGGTAGCCGGCACCCTGGTGTTCCTCATCTACGTGCTGACATGCGACAAGCAGAACATCCTGGGATTCACCGTCATCTTCGCCCTGTTCTATGTCATGCTTCTCGTGTTCGACTGCATCTACTTCGCTCGGGTAGAGAAAAAGAGCCGCCTCTCTTAATGCGGCTCCGAGACAAATAATTAATAAACAAAGTAAGAATTAAAGAATATGAAACATCTCAAACAATTCCTCTTGATGGCGATGCTGCTCTTCACGCTGGCGCCAATGCAGGTGTCGGCAAAGGAAAAAATCGACGTGAAAGAGATATTGTGGGGTCATATCAAGGATTCTTATGAATGGCATATCACAAAGGTGGGAGACCATCCCGTAGTGATTCATCTGCCTGTCATCGTAAATACCACCACAGGCTGGCACGTGTTCTGCAGCAGCGAATTCTCGGAAGAGAAGGATGCCAATGGAGACCGTCCTGGACCTTTCAATCTGGTGATCAAGAACGCTGATGCACAGACGAATCCCAACAAGATAGTAGAGAAGGTGGGAGGCCAGGAGGTTCGTCCTCTCGACATTTCCATCACGAAGACCGTTTGCGTGCTCTTCATCGATGCTATCATCCTGTTGCTGTGTATCCTGATTCCAGCCAGCTGGTGCAGGAAGCACAAGGTGGATGACCCTGCACCAAAGGGATTTACGGGACTGATGCACATGTTCGTCATATCGGTATATGACGATGTGATCAAGGCTACACTGGGTAAGGAAGCTCCAAAGTACGCACCATGGTTGCTTACCTGCTTCTTCTTTATCTTCGTTGCCAACATCATGGGTATCGTACCATTCCCTCCGGGTGGTGGTAACCTGACGGGTAATATCGCCTGCACTGCATTCTTCGGTGTAACGACATTCCTGATCACCAACTTCACCGGTACGAAGGAATACTGGAAGGAAATCTTCTGGCCGGATGTACCAACGTGGTTGAAGGTGCCAGTACCACTGATGCCATTCATCGAGCTCTTCGGAATCTTCACGAAACCGTTGGCTTTGATTATCCGACTCTTCGCCAACATGATGGCGGGCCACGCTATCGCCCTTGCGTTTGCGGCTATTATTTTCATTATGTTCAACATCAGTGAGAATATGCTGGCCAACTATCTGGCAGGTACGGGTATGACAATTGTGAGTGTTGCGATGAGTGTCTTCATGATGCTCCTCGAAATATTGGTAAGCTACATTCAGGCATTGGTATTCACCATGCTGAGTGCAGTATTCATCTCGCTGGCTCATGTACAGCCTCATGAGGCTGAGCCAGAAATCGTAAAATAGAATTATAAACATAGAAAATATTAACAACTTAAATTATAAGATTATGTTATCACTTTTATTAGCAGCAGATGCTCTCGCAAAGTTAGGTGCCGCAATCGGCGCAAGTTTGGCCGCTATTGGCGCAGGTATTGGTATTGGTCGTATTGGTGGCCAGGCTATGGACGCTATGGCTCGCCAGCCAGAGAAGATGGGCGATCTCCGTTCTTCTATGATCATCGCAGCTGCGTTGGTTGAGGGTGTTGCGTTCTTCGCAGTCATCATCGCCATCTTGGCTATCGTTATGTAATAAAAGGAATATCACCCTTCCCGCCGCGATTCATTCGCAAATCTGCAGAATGCCCCGATATCTGATGCTCTCGGAATCAGTTCTGCTCTTTGCGGGCGGGTGGGTGATCTTTTCCAGAGTTAGTTAAAATAAAACGTTTAAGTAAAACTTTAACCAGTATATATGGATTTATTGATTCCTGATAGCGGTTTGCTTTTCTGGATGACAGTCGTCTTTCTGATTGTCTTCGTCATCTTGAGAAAGGCTGGTTTCGGAGCCATCGTCAAGATGGTGACTGAGCGCAAGGCCTTCATCGACGAGAGCCTGAAGAAAGCGCACGAAGCCAACGAGAAGCTTGCCAATATCCAAAAAGAAGGTGAATCCATCTTGCAGGAAGCTCGCGAGAAGCAGGCTGCCATCCTCAAGGAGGTTGCTGATACCCGCGATGCCATCGTAGAGAAAGCACAGGACAAGGCTCGCGAAGAGGGTGCTCGTCTGCTCTCTGATGCCAAGGCGCAGATTGAGACAGAAAAGCAGAATGCCATCCGCGAAATCCGTGGACAGGTTGCCGAGCTCTCTGTTCAGATTGCAGAGAAGGTGCTCAAGGCTAAGCTCTCTGACGACAAGGCACAGATGGATATGATAAATCGACTGCTGGACGAGGTTTCTTCTGACAACAAATAGTAAAGCTTATGGATATAGGTGTAATATCGGTGCGTTATGCCCGTGCCCTCATCAAGGCAGCACTCGGCATGAAGCTCGAAGATCAGGTGTACCAGGAGATGCAGACGCTCTACATGAGCTACATCGACGTGCCTGAACTGAGATTTACGATAGACAACCCTATGCTTTCCAAGGACAAGAAGCAGGCGCTTCTCACCACAGCCCTGGGTAAGAACCCATCGGATCTGAGCAAGAAGTTCATCGCACTCGTCCTGAAGGAGGATAGGGAGAGCACCCTGCAATTCATGGCTGCTTCGTATATCACTCTTTACAGGAAACAGAAGAACATCATCCGCGGTAAGCTGATCACCGCCACTGCCGTTGACGCCTCTACGGAGGACAAGATGCGCAAGATGGTGGAGCAGAGAACGCAAGGTACTGTGGAGTTCAAGACTGAGGTGAACCCTGATTTGATCGGTGGTTTCATCCTTGAGTATGATACTTACAGAATGGATGCGAGCGTGAAGACAAAGCTCAACAACATTCTGACACAGCTCAAAAAGTAAAACGGAAAGAGAACGGAAAGGGTTACTTCTTTATGAGAAGGTAATCATCAAGTTCAAATTTCAAAGTTCAAATTTCAAAGTAAATAACAAAATGTCAGATAAAATTAAACCAAGTGAGGTGTCTGAAGTGCTTCAGCAGCAGCTCCAGGAGGTGAATGGCTCTCAGCAGTTTGACGAGGTGGGTACCGTGCTTACCGTCAGCGATGGCGTGGCTCGTATCTACGGTCTTCGCAATGCCGAGGCTAATGAGCTTCTTGAGTTCGAGAACGGCACGATGGCTATCGTCATGAACTTGGAGGAAGACAATGTAGGTTGTGTCCTCTTAGGTCCTACTGCTGGCATCAAGGAGGGACAGAGCGTGAAGCGTACTCACCGTATCGCTTCTATCCGCGTGAACGACAACTTCTTAGGTCGTGTCGTTAACCCTCTGGGTCAGGCTATCGATGGTCTGGGTGATATCGATCTCACCGGCGCTTTCGAGATGCCGCTGGATCGTAAGGCTCCTGGTGTGATCTATCGTCAGCCAGTAAAGGAGCCTCTGCAGACAGGTTTGAAGGCTGTGGATTCCATGATTCCTATCGGTCGTGGACAGCGTGAGTTGATCATCGGCGACCGTCAGACCGGTAAGACTGCCATCGCAGTGGATACCATCATCAACCAGAAGAGTTTCTATGAGGCAGGCAAGCCTGTATATTGTATCTATGTAGCCATCGGTCAGAAAGCATCTACCGTTGCAGCATTGGTACAGAACCTGAAGGAGCACGGCGCCCTGCCATATACCATCATCGTAAGTGCTACCGCTGCCGATCCTGCAGCCATGCAGTATTACGCACCGTTCGCCGGTGCGGCTATCGGTGAGTACTTCCGCGACCGTGGTTACTCAGCCCTCGTAGTATATGATGACTTGAGTAAGCAGGCTGTGGCTTACCGTGAGGTATCACTGATCCTCCGCCGTCCATCAGGACGTGAGGCTTATCCTGGTGATGTGTTCTATCTCCACTCTCGTCTGTTGGAGCGTGCCGCTCGTATCAACGACCAGCAGGAGGTAGCCGAGCAGATGAACGACCTTCCTGAGTGCCTGAAGGGCAAGGTGAAGGGTGGTGGCTCTTTGACAGCCCTCCCAATCATCGAGACCCAGGCTGGTGACGTTTCTGCCTACATCCCAACCAACGTGATTTCTATCACCGACGGTCAGATCTTCCTGGAGACCGACCTCTTCAACCAGGGCTTCCGCCCAGCTATCAACGTAGGTATCTCTGTATCTCGTGTAGGTGGTTCTGCCCAGATCAAGAGTATGAAGAAGGTGGCTGGTACCCTGAAGATTGATATGGCTCAGTATCGTGAGCTGGAGGCCTTCTCTAAGTTCTCAAGCGATATGGATGCCGTAACAGCGATGACACTGGACCGTGGTAGAAAGAACGACCAGTTGCTGGTTCAGCCTCAGTATCGCCCTATGCCAGTGGGCGAGCAGGTGGCTATCCTCTATTGTGGTGTGCACGGATTGATGCACGACGTGCCAATGGACAAGGTTCGCGATTGCCAGGATCAGTTCCTCGACGCTATGCGCAGCCAGCACGCCGACGTAATCGAGACTTTGGCTGATGGTAAGCTCACCGACGATTGCATCGCGGTGATCAAGGATACCATGGCTAATGTAGCAGGACAATATAAAGCGTAATAGCCTATGCCGTCGTTAAAAGAGATTAAGACTCGCATCGCCAGCGTCAACAGTACCCGTAAGATTACGAGTGCGATGAAGATGGTGGCATCCAGCAAGTTGCATCATGCTCAGGTAGCTATCCAGAATATGCTGCCTTATGAGAATATGCTGGAGCATATCCTGAAGAGCTTCCTGGTGAGTACTCCGAATGTGGACCATGAGTTGCAGGTGGAGCACAAGGAAATCAAACGTGTGGCTCTCATCGTATATAGCTCTAACAGTAGCTTGTGCGGTGGATTCAATTCCAACGTCATCAAGATGATGATTCAGGCGGTGGACGAGTATAAGGCTCATGGCATTGACGACATCACGGTATATCCTATCGGCAGAAAGGTGGCTGAGAAGGCACAGAAGCTGGGTTTGAAGATTGGCGGTAACTTCTTGGATCTTGCCGATCATCCTAATTCAAGCGCTTGTGCCGACATCGCCCGCAAGCTTGCCAAGCAGTATGCAGCTGGTGAACTCGACAAGGTGGAGATGATCTATCACCACTTCAAGAGTGCCGGTTCGCAGATCCTGACCCAGAAGACTTTCCTGCCTATCGACCTCAGCACAGAGGCGATAGGAGAGGACAACGACCGTGACCTCACATCGAATGTGGCTACGGCAAAGGCTCAGGAGTATCTGCGCAAGAAGCAGGCTAGTGAGGATGAAAGACAGCGTGCAGAGGCGCATCCTCTGAACGATGACTTCATCGTGGAGCCGGATCTGGAGACTGTATTGGGAGTATTGATTCCTAAGCAGCTTCATCTGATGGTTTACACTGCTTTGTTGGATAGTCAGGCGAGTGAGCATGCTGCCCGTATGGTTGCCATGCAGACTGCTACGGATAATGCCGATGAACTCTTGCGTGAACTGAATCTTCAGTACAACAAGAGTCGTCAACAGGCCATTACGAATGAATTGCTCGATATTGTGGGAGGTAGCGTGAATAACTAAGCTTCCCCGTTAGATATTATGGGAGGAAGCTAGAATAATTAGCTTCTCCATGCCGTTGTTTCAGAATCAAGAGGTAACTTGTTGGCCCAGGTTACCTCTTTTTTTTTCTTACTCAAGTTTCGCAAGAAAGCCCCCACACGCCCTGAAAGGGCAGAAGCTCCTAGCCCAGGGCATCGCCCTGGGTGTTTATGGACGCAAAACTGTCGCCCTGTAAGGGCAAAAGCTTTCAAATACCTGGCAATATGCAAAGCTTTTGCCCTTACAGGGCGCCTTGCTGATTGCCATTATACCCAGGGCGATGCCCTGGGCTAGGAGCTTTTGGGCCTTCAGCCCGTACTTGAACCACATGCGAAACTTCAGTGTCTTATTTTTTATTTACCTGTATATTTCTTGATGGCTTTGATAAAAGTATCGCCATATTTCTTGATCTTGAATTCGCCGATACCGCTGATGAGACCGAATGCCTGGAGGGTGGTTGGCTTCATCTTGGTTAATTCGTGCAGACTCTTATCTGATAATACGATGTATGGAGGATAGCCCTGTTCATCGGCAAGATTCTTGCGTATCTTACGCAGATACTCGAAGAGCTTCTTGTCTTCTACACCCGCCATTTCATCCTCGAAAATCACACGCTCGGCATGAACTACTGGAATGTTATGATCTCCGAAAGGAAGATGACTGCCGGAATCCTGTCTGTTTCCATGTCCAGTTCTTCCTGCTCTTCCTCCGGCTCCTCTTCCTTGAGTCCTGCTCTGCAGATCTTTGTTCTCCATAATCGCCAATGAAACCTGATGTTCTCCCTTGAGAACCTTCCAGCCCAATGGCGTGACCTTCATCTGGTTATGCATATTATACGCTACCTCGAAGAATCCCATCTGGAGCATCTGCAGCAGATAGGTCTGCCAATCGCGAACGCTTACATCCTTGCCCACACCGAAGGTCTTCAACTCATTATAGTGATTTCTAGTAATGGCAGGCGTCTGCATACCTCTCAATATCTCGATACAGGTACCCACGGCAATCTTTTCGCCCGCTCTTACCACGGCACTCAGCGCCTTCTGGGTAAGCACGGTACCATCGAAGGTACGTGGAGGATTGTTGCAGACATCACAATGACCACAATCCTTGCTGGAAGTCTCTCCGAAATAATTCAGGAGGATTCTTCTTCGGCAGACTCTCGATTCTGCGTATTCTTCCATTCTTCTCAGTTTTTCCAGATTCACCGATTTCTGTCCGCTTTCTTCGCAGAACGAACGGAGAGTGATGATATCTGCCATCGAATAGAACAATACAGTATCGGCAGGAGCGCCGTCTCTTCCGGCTCGTCCTATCTCCTGATAGAAACTCTCGATACTCTTCGGCATGTTATAGTGAATCACCCATCGCACGTTGCCCTTGTCGATACCCATTCCGAAGGCGATGGTAGCGCACACCACTTCTATCTGGTCCATCTTGAAACGTTCCTGTACAGAGGCTCGCTGTTGGGCAGAGAGTCCGGCATGATAGGCTTCTGCCTGTATGCCATGCTCCTGCAAAGCCTCTGCCACCATCTCCGTATTCTTGCGCGAGAGGCAGTAGATGATGCCTGCCTCGTCTGGGCGACGGGCGATGAAATGGTAAATGAATTTCAGTTTCTCCTTCTTCGTACTTTCCTGACGCACGGTAAGACTGAGGTTCGGACGATCGAAACTGCTCACGAAGGTCTGTCCGTTCAGATGCAGCTGGTTGATGATGTCTTCTCGGGTAATCTTATCGGCTGTAGCCGTGAGCGCCATCACCGGCACGCCATTGAATTTCTCGTGCAGGAGTCCGAGCTGGGAATACTCGGGACGGAAATCGTGTCCCCACTGGCTGATACAGTGGGCTTCATCTACGGCGAAGAGCGAAATCTTGATGTTGCTGAACAGATAAGGTATCTCGCTGAGGAGTTTTTCGGGCGAAACATAGAGCAGTTTCAGTTCGCCCGCCTCGCATCTCCTGCGGATGATGAGATCATCGGTTACATCGTTGCCGCTGTTGAGAGCTTCGGCAGGAATGCCGTTCGCCTTGAGGGCTTCCACCTGGTCGTGCATCAGACTGATGAGTGGTGAAATGACCACTGCCGTTCCCTCCATCGCCAGCGCCGGAACCTGATAGCACAGACTCTTTCCTCCGCCCGTCGGCATCAGCACCAGACAGTCGTTACCTTGCATCACTTCCCGGATGATGGCTTCCTGGTTGGGTCGGAAGGAATCGTATCCGAAGTAAGATTTCAATATCTCGTTGATTTGCATATTTCTTAACTATATTTTCTTCTTTTTCGTTGGATATTCCTGCAAAGTTACGTAAAAAACGGGAGATTTATTACATTTCTTTCAATAAAATAAGAAAAGTTGGCAGAAAAGTTTGAAAATCCAAATAATTGTCGTACTTTTGCGCTAGAAATAAAGGTTTAGAACATGGCAAATTGTAATGTAAACACCCACGAGCGCTTTGCCGACATCCAGATGCTGCGTTACGAGCTGAAGGGATTCGATGCATTGTCGCTCAATCAGAAATTGTATATTTACTGCCTGGCAAAGGCTACCCTGATGGGACGTGACATCACGTTCGACCAGCAGGGAAAGTACAACCTGCGCATTCGCAAAACCCTGGAGGCAATCTATCGCCATTACAAGGGTATAATCGGAGAGGCTATCGAAAACACAGAGACAGCAAGCGATTCTACTACTCAAATCGAAACTTCTTCTGTATGCGATTCCGAAGAATTCAAGGCTTTCGAAGTATATCTGAAGCGCGTATGGTTTGCCAGCGGCATCCATCATCATTATGGCTGCGAGAAATTCAAGCCGGGATTCTCTGAGGAATTCTTCTATCAGTTGATGGAGGAAATCGCTGAGGAAGAATTGCCGCTCAAGAGAGGAGAGAGCAAGGAAGATCTCCTCGCTCAGCTCGTACCAGTCATCTTCGATCCGGAGGTGATGCCGAAGAGAGTGAACCAGACCGATGGCGAAGACCTGGTAAAGACTTCTGCCTGCAACTTCTATGAGAATGTGACTCAGACGGAAGTGGAGAAATTCTATGCCCGATTGAAGGATGCCTCTAACCCGACACCACCATCTTACGGACTCAATTCCAAGCTCACCAAGCGCAACAACGAGATGATTGAGCTGGTGTGGAAGGAGGATGGACTCTATAGTGAGCCTATCAAGGAAATCGTTTCCTGGTTGCTCAAGGCGCAGAAATTCGCTGAAAATGAGGGACAGAAGCATGTCATCGACCTGCTCGTGAAGTTCTATCGCACCGGTAATCTTGAGGATTTCGACCGATACAGCATTGCCTGGGTAGAGCAGCACGAAGGTATGGTGGATTTCATCAACGGATTCATCGAAGTATATGGCGACCCATTGGGATTGAAAGGTACCTGGGAGGGTATCGTGGAATACAAGGACCTGGAGGCTACCCAACGAACCCAGACCATCAGTAAGAATGCTCAGTGGTTTGAGGATCATTCGCCTGTTGATCCCCGTTTCCGCAAACCGGAGGTGAAGGGTGTTACCGCCAATGTTATCTGTGCAGCGATGCTTGGCGGAGAGGGATATCCTGCTTCGGCTATCGGCATCAATCTGCCTAATGCCAACTGGATCCGTCAGGAGCACGGTTCGAAGAGCGTTACCATCGGCAACCTGACTGATGCCTACAACAAGGCGGCTCAGGGCAACGGATTCAGAGATGAGTTTGTCATCGATGAGGAGACTGTGGCGCTGATGAATCAGTATGCTGATATCACCGATGACCTGCATACCGACCTTCACGAGTGTCTGGGACATGGCAGCGGTCAGCTTCTTCCTGGCACCGATCCTGATGCCCTGAAGGCGTATGGCAACACGATAGAGGAGGCGAGAGCCGATCTCTTCGGTCTGTACTATGTGGCTGACCATAAGTTGGTTGAGTTGGGGCTGACTCCGAATGATGAAGCTTACAAGGCGCAGTATTACAGCTATCTGATGAACGGTTTGCTCACCCAGACCATCCGAATCAAGGAGGGTGACAAGATAGAGGAGGCGCACATGAGAAACCGTGCCCTCATTGCCTGGTGGACCCTGGAGCATGCTGAGGGAGCCGTGGAACTGGTTACGGAAGAAGTAAGCTATGCTTCTGCCGAGGATGCCCTGAAGGATGCTGAGGGAAATATCGTAACCACCCGCACCTATGTGAAGGTGAATGATTACGGGAAGCTCCGTCATCTCTTCGGAGAACTCCTTGCAGAGATTCAGCGAATCAAGAGCGAGGGAGATTTCGAGGCAGCACGCCAGTTGGTAGAGAAGTATGCCGTGAATATCGATCCAGACTTGCATCGCGAGATTTTGGCGAGATACAAGAAGCTGAACTTGGCTCCATACAAGGGTTTCATCAATCCTAAAATGACGTTGGTCTATGATGAGGAGGGTAATCCTATCGACGTAAATCTCGATTATGAGGAGAGTTATACCGACCAGATGCTCCGCTATTCTGAGGAGTACGGAACCTTATAGAAAGTAATGATATAATACGTAATGATATAAATAAAACTTTTTGTTTCTAATATGGCCTCACACGCCTGAAAGGGCAGAAGCTTCTAGCCCAGGGCATCGCCCTGGGTTAACATGGTTGCCAACCAGTCGCCCTGTAAGGGCAAAAGCTTTCAGATTCCTGGTGATTTATAAAGCTTTTGCCCTTACAGGGCGCATTGCCACCTGCTGCTTTACCCAGGGTGTTACCCTGGGCTAGGAGCTTCTGCCCTTTCAGGGCGTGTGGGGCTATTCTAATTCTCTATAGAGCTATTTTAATTCTTTATAAATATGACAGATAATAAGAACGAGGAATTTCCGATAGTAGATGAAATGGGTAATATCCTGGGTGCCATCACCCGAGGTCATGCCCATGATGGATGCAAGATACTGCATCCTGTGGTTCATCTGCATGTATTTAATAGTAAGGGGGAACTGTATCTCCAGCACCGTCCGGCATGGAAGGATATCCAGCCTGATAAATGGGATACAGCCTGTGGTGGACATGTGGATTTAGGCGAGAGTGTAAACCAGGCGCTTCATCGTGAAGTGAGGGAAGAGTTGGGTATCACCGATTTCGAACCGGAGTCTTTAGGACATTATGTCTTTGAGAGTCAGAGAGAAAAGGAACTGGTATATGTGCATCGCTGTGTATATGATGGTGAAGTGAAGCCGAGCCAGGAAGAGTTGTCTGGTGGTAGATTCTGGAGTAAGGAAGAAATCAAGGAAAACATCGGCAAGGGTGTTTTCACTCCGAATTTCGAAAACGAATACCAGAAGTATTTCATGTGATATTTTTCGTTATGTGATATTTTTCATCGGAATACGCGGAGTTATCGGAAACATTCTTGTTTTTCGGATTACGCACTGAATTTAGACGGAAAGCGACCTGTTCGGTCGAGGAACCGGAGCTGCATGATGTATAGTCACGCAGATTTCGCAGATGACGCAGATTTTAGGTCAAAAATCTGTGTATATCTGAAATCTGTGGGACATAAAAAGAGTCAATCAAAAAATCTGTGTTATCTGCGAAATCTGCGTGACCCTATCAAATGTGGTTTCAGCTCCCTCGACCGCATAGGTCGCTTTCCGTTTAATCCGTGCGTAATCCGAGAAGCAAGGATGTTTCCGATAACTCCGCATAATCCGATGAATAAAAACTCCGCGTGAGATCCGGTGAATGATTCTACGCAGATAAAATTATATCTCAAAGATACCCTTGAGTGCCCCCTGAGCAATCTTTTCGAAATCCTCTCCGAAATCGCAGAAGCGCATCACGGCATTGGCGGCAGCATGCTTCACTCCCATATTATCACCCTGCAATGCCACGGCAGCCTGATCCAGGAATTCATTGATTCCACGATCGTTAGGCTCCTTACCATTCGCAAAGAGGCGGGCTAGAAGCTGGAAACCAGCTATTTCATACAGCGGTTTATCGCTTGCAATCCATTGATACGCAATCACCGGCGCATATTCCACATATTGCAGCAGATTGAAGGCAAGCATCTCAGCCATTTCCTGGCTCTGCACCTGTTCCATCCAGATATCCGTGATTTCAGCCAGCATCTTGTCGGCAGGCATGATGAGGGTAGCAAGAATCTTGCACTCTCGGATGTCTTCCTTCCAGAGTTCGATGGCGAGGTCGTAATCCTTGCCGTATTCCTGCGCCATCTTCTTCAATTCATAGAAGGGCACACCCCAATTCAGTTTATATCCCAAGCCCTTGTCTCGCATGGATTGCGAACCCGGACCATTCATCAACAAGCGAAAGCTTCGCTTGATAGTCATCAGTTTCTGATGTGTTTCTTCGTTCATTGTGTCGTGTTTTAAGCTTTTGCCCTTACAGGACGCCTTGATTATTTATATGTTTAACCCAGGGTGTTGCCCTGGGCTAGGAGCTTCTGCCCTTTCAGGGCGTGTGGAGCAATCTGATCTTTTTATTGCATTAATCCTTTTCAGAATATTCCTTTTACAGTTTTAATACTTTGCAGAACATTCCTTCGAATTGCTCCTCGATGTTGGCAGGCTTATGCTTGAAGATGCCGAAGATGGCACTGCCGCTACCGCTCATAGCTGCATATGCGGCCCCCAGATTATAGAGCTTCTGCTTGATTTCTGCTAACTCTGGATGCATCGCAAAGATAGGCGCCTCGAAATCGTTGACAAGCTCATCCTTCCAGGTCTCGATAGGCTGGCGAACGATATCGCGGCAGCATTTCGCAGGCTTCTTAGGAGTGATGGCAGCGTAGGCATCCTTGGTGCTTACAGCGATGTCGTCACGCTTTACAATCACGATGTAATATCCCTTCATGTTATCTCCAGGACCGCTTACCGGCATCAGTACATCGCCGATACCCTCAGCATAGCAGGCTGTATCTCCATTCTCCGGGTCCGCACTGATGAAGTAGGCACAGTCTGCACCCAACTTGGCTGCATATCGCTCCATCTCAGGAATACCGATGTTCAGGCGGAAACGCTCATCGAGCAGACGAATCATGTAGGCAGCATCCGCAGAGCCGCCACCCATTCCTGCCTGAGATGGGATTCGCTTGACGAGATGCGTATGAATGCGGGGTATCTTGAAGTCGGCAGCCAGCATGTTATATGCCTTCACCACCAGGTTTTTCTGTTCATCGCAATCCACGGCATTGCCTGTAATCTTCAGGTCGCATGCTACCTCGCTAGGAAATTCTTCTCCCATCAGCTTGATCTCCAAGGCATCAGTCAGGGGGATAGGGTAGAATACGGTTTCCAGATTGTGGTAACCATCAGCGCGCTTGCTTACTATATTTAAGCCAAGGTTGATCTTGGCGCATGGAAATGTAATCATAATCAATCATTGTTTAAGAGTGATACACTAACTATATGCAATCTATATGCAATCTACTTGCAAAGATATAAAAAATATCCCAAACCCGGTGCTTTTCATCAAGATTATTTTCTTACTTGCATTAAAAATATTAAAAACATCCATATTCTGCAATATCTTTTGTACCTTTGCAAAGTGTATCCTCATTTCAGAAAGAGTGTTTCCGCTTGAGGGAAAATAGATTTTGAGTTAAGGATAGATAGATGATTAGATAAAAATAAAAAATAAATAGAAATATGAAGAAAGGTGATAAAGTAAGATTCCTGAGCGAAGTGGGCGGCGGAAAGGTAGCTGGCTTCCAGGGCAAGAATATCGTGCTGGTAGAGGATGAAGATGGTTTCGAGATTCCGATGCCAATCAACGAGGTGGTAGTGGTAGAGCAGGATGACTATGCCATGGGCAAGATGATCTCTGCCAAGATGGATGCCAAGCAGAAGGCTGAAGAGCATGCCAACACCGAACTGCATCAGGACAGCAGAAGCATCAAGGCTATCCTGAACGAGCACGAGAATGATGTGGATATGAACGTAGAGGAGTATGATGCTGCCGACCGCGAGATTACCTTCGTGAAGCAGATTCAGGAGCGTACGGGCGGCAACAAGCTCAGCGCCTACCTCGCCTTCGTGCCTATCGATATCAAGGATGTGACCAACACCCGCTTCGAATCGTATATGGTGAATGACAGCAACTACTATCTGCGCTACACCTATCTCGTAGCCGAGGGCAATGCGTGGACCCTGAAGGCGGAGGGCGAAATCGAGCCTAATACCAAGCTCTTCATCGAGGAATTCGGTCGTGAGGCTTTGAATGAGATGGAGCACATCGCTATCCAGATGATTGCCTACAAGAAGGACAAGCCATTCCTGCTGAAGCCAGCTACGGATGTCCAGTTCCGCCTCGACCCAGTGAAGTTCTACAAGCTCCATCTCTTCGAGGAGAATGATTTCTTCGAGACTCCAGCCTATCTCTTCACCATCGTGGAGAACGACGAGGTAGCCCGTCCGCTGGTCATCGATTCCAAGCGATTGAAGGAGCAGATGTACAAGGACGAGAAGGTGATTGCCAACACCAGCAAGAAGAAGAGCAAGAAGGATGACGGTACCCTCATCATCGACCTTCATGCAGACGAGGTTCTTGAAACAACTGCTGGAATGAATTCTGCTGATATCCTTCATTATCAGATGGATATCTTCAAGAAGACAATGGCGGAGAATAAGAAGAATAAGGGACAGAAGATTATCTTCATCCATGGAAAGGGAGAGGGCGTATTGCGCCAGGCACTCATCCATGAGTTGAATTATCGCTATAAGAACTGCACCTATCAGGATGCTTCTTTCCAGGAATATGGATATGGTGCCACACAGGTTACAATCCGATAAAAGTAATCATAAAGTTCAAAGTTCAAATCTCAAAGTTCAAAGTAACATGAAGTACGGATTTATGAAGGTGGCAAGTGCCATCCCTGCCGTCAAGGTAGGCGATGTAATCTTCAACACCCAACAGATAGAAGATCTGATAGCCCAGGCTGAAGGCAAGGGCGTAGAGATCATTACCTTCCCGGAATTGTCTATTACAGGCTATTCCTGTCAGGACCTTTTCCGCCAGCAGATGCTTCTGGAATCATCAGAGCAGGCGGTGATGATGCTGCTCGATTTCACCCGCAAACTCGACATCATCTCCATTGTCGGCGCTCCGGTAGTGGCTGGCGATCTGCTGCTGAATTGCGGTATCGTGATCCAGCACGGACAGATTCTGGGCATCGTGCCTAAGACCTATCTCCCTAACTACAGTGAGTTCTATGAGAAGCGCTGGTTTGCCTCTGCCCAGGATTTGCGCGACTGCGAGGTCCGCTATGCCGGGCACAAGGTGAAGCTGACTCCGGATGTGCAGATTTTCCGCACTTATGACGGCGTGCAGTTTGGTGTAGAGATATGCGAGGATGTATGGGCTCCGGCTCCTCCTAGCAACAAGCTGGCACTGGCTGGTGCCGACCTCATCTTCAACCTCTCTGCAAGCGATGAACTCATCGGAAAGCACAACTATCTGAAGAGTCTGCTGAGCCAGCAGAGTGCCCGCACCATGACGGGTTACATCTACAGTTCCTGCGGTTTCGGCGAGAGCACGCAGGATGTGGTATATGGCGGAAATGCCCTGGTTTATGAGAATGGAGCTTTACTTGCACAAGGTGAGCGTTTCTCTCTTGATCCTCAGATGGTTATTGCGCAGGTTGATGTGGAGAAACTCCGTTCGGAGCGTCGCACCAATTCCACCTATGTCAACGCCCAGCGTAACATCAAATATTCGGTTCTCGGCGGACAGTTCAACATCCGTAACATCGATGCCGATCCTACCGAGAACGAACGCGAGTTCGTATTGGAGCGTGAGGTGAATCCCCATCCATTCATTCCTACCAGCAGCGATATGGATGCCTCCTGCGAGGAGATTTTCAATATCCAGCTGATGGGTCTTGCCAAGCGCATCGTACATACCCATGCCAAGACGGTGGTAGTGGGTATCAGCGGCGGATTGGATTCCACCCTTGCCCTGCTCGTCTGCGTGAAGGCATTCGATAAGCTGAAGATGGACCGCCGAGGCATCCTGGGTGTTACCATGCCAGGTTTCGGAACCACCGATAGAACATATAATAATGCCATCTCGCTGATGAAGAGTCTGGGCATCACCATCCGTGAAATCAGTATCGCCAAGGCAGTGACCCAGCATTTCGAGGATATCGGTCATGATGCCAGCGTGCATGATGTAACCTATGAGAATTCGCAGGCACGCGAGCGTACGCAGATTCTGATGGACCTTGCCAACAAGATGGGCGGTATGGTGATAGGCACCGGCGACCTTTCTGAGCTGGCTCTGGGCTGGGCTACCTATAATGGCGACCACATGAGCATGTATGGCGTGAATGCCAGCATCCCTAAGACTCTGATCCGCCATCTCGTGAACTATGTTGCCGAGAGTGGAGTGGATGAGCAGAGCCGCATCACCCTGCGCGACATCATCGACACACCTATCAGTCCGGAGCTGATTCCTGCCGATGAAAATGGTAATATCAAGCAGAAGACGGAAGACCTGGTAGGACCATACGAGTTGCACGATTTCTTCCTCTATTACTTCCTGCGTTTCGGTTTCCGTCCTTCCAAGATTTACATGTTGGCAAAGAAGGCGTTTATCGATACCAAGCTGGAGCGTGTGAAGATCAGTGACAACGATCCTGATTCCTACGATGAGGAGACTATCAAGAAATGGCTCAAGACATTTGTTCGCCGTTTCTTCAACCAGCAGTTCAAGCGAAGCTGTCTGCCTGATGGTCCGAAAGTGGGAAGTGTGAGCCTGAGTCCTCGTGGCGACTGGCGCATGCCTAGTGATGCCGCATCCACCATCTGGCTGCAAGAGGCTGAAAACCTCTGAAATTGATTTCGGACAAGCCAAAAGTACAATATTCTTTCTGTTTTCTGGCGCGCCCGTTATATTAATTATTTACTCTTAAAGGGGCTGGATTTTGTAAATATTTGGTTTACAGAATCCAGCCTCTTTTTCTTAATATTTGAGAAATCGATTGCACAAAAATATCAGCAGAAACGTGAAATATCTTGTTGGGCGGATAGACATAGTTTGTAATTTTGCGGCAGATAATTCAACTAATTAATTTTAACTTAACAATTTCATTATGAAGAAACTTGTCGCAAAATTATGGGCGGTTTTAATGCTCATGTTGGTCTCTATGCAGACGATGGCTACAGACACGTTTACCAGCAATCGTACTGATTTCCGAGACGAAAGTATCTATTTCATGATCACCACCCGTTTTTACGATGGAGATCCAAGTAACAACGTGCTCTGCTGGGACAACCAGGAAGCACAGAAGAGTACCAAGGATCCTTGTTGGCGTGGTGACTTCCAGGGTGTGATTGACAAGCTCGACTACATCAAGGCGCTTGGATTCACTGCCATCTGGATTACTCCTGTCGTACAGAACGCTTCTGGTTACGACTACCACGGCTATCATGCCATGGATTTCTCTAAGGTTGACTGCCGCTATCAGAGTGGTGACGGCAAAAAGAGCGGTGACGTGATGTTCCAGGAACTCATCGACAAGGCTCACGCCAAGGGTATCAAGATCATTCTTGACATCGTGCTCAACCACACCAGTAACTTCGGTGAGGAGAAGCTCTGCAAGATGTTCGACCGTGATACTCATCTTCGTAACCAAGCATACATTGATGCTTGTATGATCCCTGATGAGAGAAAGTTGGGCAATGATTACTTGGGCAATGTAAAGATACAGTATCAGCGTCGTCTTGCCCTGATGAAGAATACAGATGGCAATAACCACGATATACACAACTATTGGCACCATACTGCCAACAACTGGAACTGGGACTTCCCAAGCCGTTGGATGGGTCAGATTGCTGGTGATTGTGTGGATCTCAACACAGAGAACGACTACGTGGCTAAGTATCTCGTAGATTGCTATGGACAGTTTATCAAGATGGGTGTCGATGGTTTCCGTATTGATACATCCGGCCACATCTCCCGCTTGACATTCAACAAGGAGTTTATCCCTCAATTTGAAGCACTTGGTAAGCAGTACGAGAACAAGCGCTTGAACAAGGCACCTTTCTTTATGTATGGTGAGGTTTGTACACGTATGAACGATGTAACCTATAGAGGTCAGGCAAACCTCTCTTGCTACTTCTATACCTGGAAGTCGGACGAGGCCTTGCTCAACAAATGGGATGGAAGCAAAAGTTACTGGGATAATCAGGTGATTCCTGAGGGTTCTGAGCCTGTAGGCCCACAACTGCTTTGCTTGGAGGAGACTACTTCTCCAAAGAGCAACAATGCCAAGATGCTCAATGGTGCATGGCACGAGCCAGACTATTCTCAGTCAAGCGGATTCAACGTCATTGACTTCCCTATGCACTACAGCTACAACACTGCCCAACAGGCTTTCAGCTTGGCAAGCGGCGACGAGTGCTATAATGACGCTACTTTCAATGTGGTATATGTAGATAGCCATGACTATAGTCCAGGTCCAAGCGATACCAACCGTTTCGGTGGTACAGATGCTCAGTGGGCTGAGAACCTCTCTCTCTTGTTTACCTTCCGTGGAATCCCATGTCTCTATTATGGTTCTGAGGTAGGTTTCCGTCGTGGTGTAGTAATTGATAAAGGTCCTAATGGTCCTCTTTCTAACACCGGTCGTGCTTACTTCGGTGGTTATATCACAGGTGATGTAGAAGCATCAGACTTCGGTGAATACAAGGCTTCTGGTAATGTGGCTGCCTCTTTGAATCATGATGTGGCTCAGCACCTCATCCGTCTGAACAAGATTCGTCAGGCAGTGCCTGCTCTCCGCAAGGGTCAGTGGACTACAGATGGTTGCACTGCCAATGGCGGTATCGCTTTCAAGCGTGCTTATAAGGACAGCTATGCACTCGTAGCCCTCAATGGTGGTGCTACTTTCACAGATTGCCCAGCTGGTACTTATACAGACTTGGTAACAGGCAAGATTTACACAGGTCCTACTATCACCGTTGATGCTCCTAATAATCAGGGTCAGGTTCGCGTACTCGTGAAAGACTGGACTGGTGGCAAGCTCATTGAGGATGGCGCTTTCATCTACGAAACTGCTGCTCAGCATAAGGGTGGTCAGACCTATGATGGTAATGAAGAGGCTGGTACAACTTGGATTGATGAGGCTCCTATTCAGCCTGCAAGCGTTTCATTCTCACAGGCAGGTGGATCATTCCGCACTGAGACTATTAACATGACAGTTACTCTCTCTGAAGACGCTAAGTCTGGTTGGTATCAGATACAAGGCCAGGATAAGGTGAACTTGACTCCTGGTGTGAGTGAGAACCTTACCATCGGCGAAGGTATGAACTTTGGCGACACCAAGACTATTGATTGGAGCGCAGAGGGCCAGGACGGTAAAGTGAAGAGCGGTAGCTTGACCTTCACCAAGGTAGATCCTAATGCTTCTATCATGGTATATGTAAAGGCTGCTAATGCTCCTCACATCCATGCTTGGACAACAGGTACAGACGGCAAAGACTTGACAGGCGCATGGCCTGGTAAGGTAATGGCCGGTCCTGTGGAGATTGATGGTGCTAAATACTGGACTTACTCTTTCGATGGCGTAGAGAATTTCAATGTCATCTTGAATAATGGAAATGGTGCACAGTCTGGTGAAATCACTGGTATCACAGGCGATATCCACTTGGAGTATGATGGTGGTACAAGTGCCAAGAAGATTGACGCTCCTGTCAATACTGCAGCCAAGGTTACTTTGAGTCCTAATGGTGGTGACTTCCAGAAGACTATCTCCGTAACAGCAACCCTCAGCAACAATGCCAAGAGCGGTTGGTATAAGATTGGTGATGGCGAGCAGGTGGCTTTTACTCCTGGTAAGGCTGCTACTTTCACTCTCGGTGCTGACATGATGGAAGGCGAGAGCAAGACTGTAACTTGGAGCGCAACCAATACTGACAATGAAACCAAGACTGGTTCTGCAACCTTCAACAAGATAAAAGAGGTAGTTATTCCTACTCCAACAGGTATCTTCGCTTACTTCCTCGCTCCTGCAGAATGGAGTGACATCCACGTATGGGCTTGGAATGATGCAGACAACTTTACCGGTGGTACCTGGCCAGGTGTAAGCTGTATCAAGACTGACATGAAGAAGAATGGTCTGGATGTCTGGATGTGGAAGTTTGATGGTGATTTGACAGGTGCTCCTACTAATATTATCTTCAACAATAATGGTAATGGTGTCAACCAGACAGAAACTTTTGCTTTCGTCAACGGTGCAGTTTATGACCGCAACGGTAAGACCAATGCTTTCGAGAACGGTGCAGTTTATTACCGCAACGGTAAGACCAATGAGTCTGCCTCAACAGGTATCAACCAGGTAGGTTGCAAGAAGGCTCCTGCTAAGTTGCAGATTTACTCTATCAATGGTGTGAAGGTAGCCGAAGTGAACAAGGTTTCTGATGCAGAGTATGTCCTGTCTCCAGGTATGTACATCTGCAATGGCAAGAAGTTTGTTATCAAGTAGTCAATGGTTAGCCGCCATTACTTTTAGAAACATTTAGTTTATCATATTTCATTTATTTTAGGTTTTAGTACTCCTAAATGACTTGAAAAGAGCAATTTTTCAGTCATTTAGGAGTCTTTTTTGTATATATAAGTAGAAAATATATTAAAGATTTTGGGTAAAACCTTTTTTTTTTGTAACTTTGCGCCCAAAAGTAAAAACAATATAAAATTTAAATAGATAATATGGCTAAGAAATTTGCCGAGCACAATGGTCTGAATTTGACTCAGACAAACAATGACGTACTAGCAGCGTGGGAGAAAAATGATATCTTCCACAAGTCTATTGATGAGCGTGAAGGCTGCCCTCAGTTTATCTTCTTTGAGGGACCTCCATCAGCTAATGGCCACCCGGGTATTCACCACGTGTTGGCACGTAGTATCAAGGATACATTCAACAGATACAAGACCATGAAGGGTTTCCAGGTTCACCGCAAGGCGGGATGGGATACCCACGGACTCCCTGTTGAACTCGGTGTCGAGAAGGAACTCGGCATCACCAAGAAGGATATCGACAACAAGGCTTCTGAGAAGTATATCTCTACCGAGGACTACAACCACAAGTGCCGCGAGAACGTGATGAAGTTCACCGCAGAGTGGCGCGAGTTGACCGAGAAGATGGGTTACTTCGTAGATCTCGATCATCCTTATATCACTTACGACAACAAGTATATCGAGACGCTCTGGTGGCTCCTCAAGCAGCTCTACAACAAGGGTCTGCTCTACAAGGGTTACACCATCCAGCCATACTCTCCAGGCGCAGGTACAGGTTTGAGCTCTCACGAGTTGAACCAGCCTGGCTGCTATCGCGATGTAAAGGACCTCACCACCACAGCCCAGTTCCTCATCAAGGATCCTAAGGCAGAGTGGACCAAGTGGGGCAAGCCATACTTCATCGCATGGACCACTACACCTTGGACTCTGCCATCAAACGTGGCTCTCTGTGTAGGTCCTAAGATTGACTATGTAGCCATCGAGACCTACAACCTCTACAATGGCGAGCCTATGACACTTGTGATGGCTGAGGCGCTGGTAGGTTCATATCTGAAGGCAGACCAGGAGTGCAAGGAGGGTGATCTCCTGCCATTCGACAAGGAGAAGAAGCAGTGCCCATGGCGCATTATCGATCACATGAAGGGTACAGACCTCGAAGGCATGCACTACGAGCAGCTCCTGCCATGGGTAAAGCCATGTGAGAAGGTAGATGCCTTTGCTCCAGCTTTCGTTACAGAATATGCAGCTGCTCATCCTGAGAAGGTATTCGCTTCTGAGGATGGTCGCGATAAGTTCGTTGAGATGGATAGCGAGGCTTTCCGCGTGATTCTCGGCGACTACGTTACTACCGATGACGGTACAGGTATCGTACACATCGCTCCTACATTCGGTGCCGATGACGCCAAGGTAGCTAAGGATGCCAACATCCCTGCCCTCTACCTTATTAATAAGAAGGGTGAGACCCGCCCAATGGTTGACCTGCAGGGTAAGTTCTATCTCATCGAAGACCTCGATGACAACTTCGTAAGCGTCTGTGTCAACAAGGAGGCATACGCTCATCACGCAGGCGACTACGTGAAGAATGCCTACGACCCACAGTTTAATGTGGATGGTGTCTGGGACAAGAAGGCTTCTGATAAGGCTGAAGACCTGAACATCGTACTCTGCTACGAACTGAAGCAGGAGGGCAAGGCTTTCAAGAGCGAGAAGCACGTGCACAACTATCCTCACTGCTGGCGTACCGACAAGCCTATCCTCTATTATCCATTGGATAGCTGGTTTATCAAGGATACCGCCCGCAAGGAGCGCATGGTAGAACTCAACAAGACCATCAACTGGCAGCCTGAGAGCACCGGTACAGGTCGTTTCGGCAACTGGCTCGAGAACCTGAACGACTGGAACCTTTCACGTTCCCGCTTCTGGGGTACTCCATTGCCTATCTGGCGTGATGAGAACCGTGGCGAGAAGTGCATCGGCAGTCTGGAGGAACTGTATGCTGAAATCGAGAAGTCAGTGGCTGCCGGTATCATGCAGAGCAACCCATTGAAGGAGAATGGTTTCGTTCCTGGCGACTACAGTCAGGAGAACTATGATAAGATTGACCTCCACCGTCCATACGTTGACAAGATTGTATTGGTTAACGAGGAGGGCAAGCCAATGTATCGTGAGAGCGACCTCATCGACGTTTGGTTCGATTCAGGTTCAATGCCTTATGCCCAGCTCCACTACCCATTCGAGGGCGAGATGGCACGTGGCACAGAGGCCGACCGTGATGCACTCATCCACAGCACCTACGAGGGATATGCTATTCCTCCTAAGTTCTATCCAGCCGACTTCATCAACGAGGGCGTGGATCAGACCCGTGGATGGTTCTTCACCCTGCACGCCATCGCTACCATGGTATTCGACAGCGTAGCTTTCAAGAATGTTATCTCTACAGGTCTCGTTCTCGATGCCAAGGGTAACAAGATGAGTAAGCACGTGGGTAACGTAACCAACCCATTCGAGATGATCGATAAGTATGGTGCCGACCCTGTTCGTTTCTATATGATGACCAACAGCGAGCCTTGGGACAATCTGAAGTTCGACCCTAACGGTGTAGATGAGACCCGTCGCAAGTTCTTCGGAACCTTGTATAACACCTACAGCTTCTTCGCCCTCTATGCTAACGTAGATGGTTTCGATGCTGCAGCAGCTCAGGTGCCATTCGAGAAGCGCCCAGAGATCGACCGCTGGATTCTCTCTTCACTCAATACCCTCATCAAGGGCGTTGACAGAGAGTTGGCTGGCTTCGACCCAACCCGTGCAGGCCGTCTTATCGACGCATTCGTCAACGACGACCTCTCTAACTGGTACGTTCGTCTGAACCGTAAACGTTTCTGGGGTAAGGAGATGAGCGAGGATAAGTTGAGCGCTTACCAGACTCTCTATACCTGTCTGATGACAGTGGCTAAGCTTTTGGCTCCATTTGCTCCATTCTATGCAGACGAGTTGTATCACGACTTGGGCGGCGAGTTGGAGAGCGTACACCTCGACAAGTTCCCTTTAGCTGATGAGGCTGCTATCGATGCCGACTTGGAGGAGCGTATGGCCATCGCCCAGAAGATTACTTCCATGGTATTGGCATTGCGCCGCAAGGTGAACATCAAGGTTCGCCAGCCACTGCAGCAGATCATGATTCCTGCCGTAGATGATGTACAGAAGGCACACATCGAGGCAGTAGCCGGACTGTTGAAGAACGAAGTGAACGTGAAGGAGGTTAACTTCATTGAGGGTCAGGGCATTCTCGTGAAGAAGGTGAAGTGTAACTTCAGAGTGATGGGTAAGAAGTTCGGCAAGCTGATGAAGGGTGTTGCTGCCCAGATGTCAGCACTCGATCAGGACCAGATTGCAGCCTTCGAGAAGGCAGGCAACATCACATTGAATATTGACGGACAGGAAGCCGTGGTAGAGGTAGCCGACGTGGAGATTATCTCTGAGGATATCCCAGGATGGCTCGTATCTAACGAGGGCAATCTGACCGTAGCGCTTGAGGTAGAGTTGACTCCTGAATTGAAGAAGGAGGGTATGGCTCGTGAGCTGATCAACCGTATCCAGAACCTCCGCAAGGAGACTGGTCTGGAGATTACCGACCGCATCAAGGTGACAGTGGCTCCTAATGAGGAGACCAATGCCGCCATGGAGTCATTCGGCGAATACATCAAGGGTCAGGTACTGGCTGACAGCATTGAAATCGGTGACAACGCAGGTGTTGAGACCGAGTTTGATGACTTTAAGTTGAACATTCTCGTAGAGAAAAATTAAATAGTTAGGAGTTAGAAGTTAGGAGTCAGGAGTTATCCGAAGCTACTTGCTTCTAACTTCTTTCCTTAAAACTCTAGTCTAATAATAACTTTTATAACAAAACAACGTCTATGGCTAACGAAAAAGCACGTTATAGCGATGTAGAACTCGAGGAGTTCCGCGCTATCATTGAAGAGAAGTTAAAGGTGGCAAAGCAGACCTACCGTGACTGTATGGCTCAGCTCAACCACTCAGATAGTAATGATGTGGTAGATACATCACCAACCTACAAGGCTCTTGAGGAGGGCAGCGAGGCACAGAGCAAGGAGGAAATCATCCAGATGGCTCAGCGCCAGCAGAAGTTCATCAAGGGGCTGGAGGCTGCGCTGGTCCGCATTCAGAACAAGACCTACGGCATCGACCGCGAGACGGGTGAGTTGATTCCTAAGGAGCGCTTGCGTGCAGTACCTCATGCCACATTGAGTGTAGCTTCCAAGGAGGCTAGAAAGAAATAATAAATGGAGAAAAAAAAGAATTTACATATCGGCTGGCTCGTCACGGCAATGGTGGTTGTGCTGCTTATCATCGACCAATGGATTAAGCTGTACATCAAGACCCACTTTTGCCTTGGCGAGTCTGTTCGTGTTACAGATTGGTTTTTTATCGATTTCATTGAGAACAACGGAATGGCGTGGGGTATGTCGTTTATCGGCAAGTTCTGGCTCAGCCTGCTGCGCTCTGTAGCCATCGTCGCTCTCATCGTCTATCTCTATCGCATCATCAGGAGGGGTACGCATCGTCTGCTCTACATCATCCTCGTAGCCCTGGTACTTACGGGTGCCATCGGCAATATGATCGATTCGATGTTCTATGGTCTGATGTTCACTGCATCCTCGCCTTATTATGTATCCTATATGGTACCGTTCGGCGACGGATATGCACCTTTCTTTATGGGTAAGGTAGTGGATATGTTCCGCTTCCCGTTCTTCGACTATACCTGGCCGGAGTGGGTACCTTTCTGGGGTGGTCAGCAGGGAACATTCTTCGATCCTGTATTCAATTTTGCCGATGCCTGCGTCAGCGTGGGTATCATCTCCATGCTGCTCTTCTGCCGCAAGGAACTGGAACAGCTCGGAGGAAGTAATAAGAAAAAGGAAGGGGAGAAGAAGGAGACTTCTGCTAATAAGGAAGATAAGAAATAGAAAGGAGGTATGAGAATGAAGAAGTTAATGATTTGTCTTGTGGCAGTGATGGCATTGCTTTTCTGCGTTTCATCCTGCAAGCCTTCCCTGCCTAGCGGCGTCTTGTCGAAGGGCAAGATGACAGATATTCTTTATGATTATCACCTGGCTCTGGCGATGGCACACATGGATGATAATGGCGACAAGGGGCAGAGCCTGGCTTATCGCGAGGCGGTGCTCAGGAAGCACGATGTCACCTCTGCCGAGTTTGATTCTTCCATGGTTTATTATATGCGTCATACCGAACTGCTGGAGGATGTGTATAAGGACCTGACCGACCGTTACAACAATGAGATTACAGCCATGGGCGGTAGTGCCAAGGAGGGAGGAGAATTTGCTAATCTCTCTGCCACCGGCGATACGGCTAATGTATGGAATCTCGCTACATCGATGGTGTTCATGCCTGTGAAGCCGTTCAATAGTACCAGCTTCGATATCAAGGTGGATTCTACCTTCCATAAGGGCGACCGCCTGATGCTCGATTTCGATGCGCAGTTCATCTACCAGGATGGTATGCGCAATGGTGTTGCGATGCTCGCAGTGCAGTTTGGTAACGACAGTATTGCTCAGCGTACCATCATGATTCAGAGTACCCAGCATTATTCGGTGGAACTCTCTGATGCTGATTCTCTTGGCATCAAGAGCGTGAAGGGATACTTCATGCTGATGAATGACGATAACGGCACGGGTGTCTCTTCTCAGACCACCTTGAAGCTGATGTTCCTGGAGCATATCAAGCTGATTCGCATGCATCCGCAGAAGCCTGTGGCAGCACCGGCAGGAAGCTCTCCATCGGCATCATCCGATAGTCTCCGTAAGGATAGTGCTTCTTCTGCGTCATCCTCATCAGGTGAAAAACCGGGAGAGCAGACCTTCGAGATGTCATCCCAAAAGCCGGTTCATCCTATCAGAATGCCGGATGGCAAACCGCTGAAGCCGCTCAGGGAAATGAAGCCGATGAAGGCTGAACCTCTTAAGACGAGATAGTGATGGAGGAGCTGAGAAGATGCGGTGCTCATACCGTGGTGCTTCCCGATGGCACCATCCTGCAGCAGGCAGTGGTGGAGATTGCCGAGGGTAGAGTAGTCAACTACTATGAGTTCCGAGAGGAGTTGCCTATGACCGAATGGCTGGGCGGAGAAATCAGGGTAGAGCGTGATGAGGAAGGCATCCTCTGCGCTCTATGGAACGGGAAAAGATTAAACAATAAACATTAAACAATAAACATTAATAATATGTTAAGCGTAGATCAATTAGAAGACAAGTTGATAGACTTGGCATTTGCTGAGGATATCGGTGATGGCGACCACACAACCTTGTGTTGCATTCCAGAGGACGCCATGGGTAAGAGCCATTTGCTCATCAAGGAAGATGGCGTTTTGGCTGGTGTAGAAATGGCTAAGAAGGTATTCGCACGCTTCGATCCTACCATGAAGGTAGAGGTTCTGTTGCAGGACGGTACCCACGTGAAGAAGGGCGACATCGCTATGATCGTAGAGGGCAAGACCCGTTCGCTGCTCCAGACTGAGCGCCTCATGCTCAACATCATGCAGCGTATGAGTGGTATCGCTACCATGACCGCTAAGTATGTAAAGCGCCTTGAAGGTACCAAGACTCACATCCTCGACACCCGTAAGACTACTCCAGGTCTCCGTATGTTGGAGAAGCAGGCTGTGAAGATCGGTGGTGGTATGAACCATCGTATCGGTCTCTTCGATATGATTCTCCTCAAGGACAATCACATCGATTTCGCTGGCGGTATCGATAATGCCATCGACCGTTGCCATGCTTATCTCAAGGAGAAGGGTCTCGATCTGAAGATTGAAATCGAGGTTCGCAGCTTCGATGAGCTCGACCAGGTATTGAAGCACGGCGGTGTCAACCGCATCATGCTCGACAACTTCTCTGTGCCTGATACCAAGAAGGCTGTTGATATCATCGCTGGCAAGTATGAGACAGAGTCATCTGGCGGTATCACCTACGATACCATTCGCGACTATGCTGAGCAGGGTGTTGACTTTATCTCTGTAGGTGCCTTGACACACAGTGTGAAGGGTTTGGATATGAGCTTCAAGGCTTGTGATTAATATAAATAAAGGTATATTTTATGAATAAGATTTTTGCTTCAGCCTTGATGGCTGTAGCTATGTTGGGCAGTGTCTCTGAGGCTGAGGCCTGCAGCAACTTCATCGTGGGCAAGAAGGCATCAGTAGATGGTTCGGTGATGTGTTCTTACAGTGCCGATGACTACGGAATGTTCCAGTACCTCTGCCATTATCCTGCGGCTAAGCACGCCAAGGGCGAGATGCGCAAGATTTTCGATTGGGACAGCAACAAGTATCATGGTGAGATTCCTGAGGCAGCCGAGACCTACAACGTAATCGGCAACATCAACGAGTGGCAGGTTACCATCGGCGAGACTACCTATGGCGGTCGTGAGGAGATGGTGGATTCTACCGGTATCATGGACTATGGTTCACTCATCTATGTAGCTCTCCAGCGCAGTAAGACGGCTCGCGAGGCTATCAAGGTGATGACCACCCTTGCCAATACCTACGGTTACAACTCTGGCGGTGAGACCTTCACCATCTGCGATCCTAACGAGGCTTGGATCATGGAGATGATGGGTAAGGGTGCCGGTTCCAAGGGTGCTGTATGGGTAGCTCTCCGCATTCCGGATGATGCCATCTGTGCACATGCCAACCAGAGCCGCATCGGCAAGTTCAACATGAAGGACAAGAAGAACGTGATGTATGCCAAGGATGTGGTATCTTTTGCCCGCAGCAAGGGCTGGTTCAAGGGCAAGGATGCTGATTTCTCCTGGAAGATGGCGTATGCAAAGCCTGATTTCTCGGGTCGTCGTTTCTGCGATGCACGTGCCTGGGCGATGCTGAACCACTTCTATGATATGAGTCCTTATCTGGATTGGGCACTCGGCAAGAATCCTGATGCGCAGGATATGCCTCTCTGGGTGGTTCCTAACAAGAAGGTGAGCGTTCAGGATGTAGAGAATGTGATGCGTGACCATTACGAGGGTACTCCTCTTTCTGTAGCTGACGGTTCTGATATCGGCGGTGGTATCTGGGAGATGCCTTATCGTCCTACACCATTGATGTACAAGGTGGATGGCAAGCAGTATTTCAACGAGCGTCCTGTCAGCACCCAGCAGAGTGGTTTCGTATTCGTGAGCCAGATGCGTTCATGGTTGCCAAGAGAGATTGGTGGCGTGTTCTGGTTTGCCAACGACGATGCCAATATGGCTGCGTTCACTCCAGTATATTGCTCTATGACCGAGCGTCCTGAGTGCTACAATACTCCTGGTGCTGATGCCTTGCATTTCAGCAAGAAGAACGCTTACTGGGTTTGCAACATGACCAGCAACATGGTTTATCCTCGTTACAGCCTGATGTTCCCAACCTTGAAGGAGGTTCGTGATAGCTTGGACAACAGCTATTTCGCTGCTCAGGCAGGTGTTGAGAAGAAGGCTCAGGAGCTTTATGCCCAGAACCCACAGGCTGCCGTGAAGTATCTCAACGACTACAGTGTTGAGAAGGCTCAGCAGATGTTGGGTCGCTGGAACCAGCTTTTCGAGTTCATGGTGGTAAAGTACAATGATATGATCATCAAGCCAACCGATAAGAATGGTACCTTCAAGAAGACTCCATACGGTTTGGGTGCTACTCCAGTTCGTCCTGGTTATCCAGAGAAGTTTGCCAAGCAGCTTGTCAAACAGAGTGGCGATAAGTTCCTGGTTCCTGAGGAGAAGAAATAAAACAAGAATCTCCCTATAAGTTCAGGTGTCTATCACCTGGCTTATAGGGAGATTTTGTATGTCGCTCCTTCAAACTTTACTTGGTGTCTAATGAGCTTTTCAATTTCTCAATATGCTCTATTGGCAACTGGGTGGCGGCTGATACCTGATCTGTAGATAAGCCCATAGCAAGAAGGCGTTGGGCTGTGGCAATATTAGCCTTGTTCTCACCCTCTGCTAATCCCTCTGCTAATCCTTCAGCTCGTCCTTCTTCTCGTCCTTCTTCTCGTCCATCGGCAAGACCTTTCTGCCAGCCATC